>CBDVAD010000335.1:0-4398 GCA_965371875.1 uncultured bacterium | reverse complement strand
CCGCCGATCTCCTACAGTTTAATTGGAGGGAGTATAATGTCTTTTAAATGAGCTTTATCGACATTCTCCCAGCGGTTTCGTATAAACTCCCTTTTAGGCAGAAAAGTTCTGTTGAAATCGTTATATCGACCTTCACTGCCAACAATAAGATCTATTTCAATAACTTTCATTCCAATATAGGTTTCTGATTTCGGTTTAATCAGATTTCTGATATCTTCAAGAGAAAGCAGATCCTGTTTTTCAGGTGTAAGAGCATTCAAAATTCGTGAAATTGATGCTCTTGATCTCGCTTTATTAAAATCTTCTCTTGCCTGGAAATTTATATAGTGGGAATTATCATTATCAGTCATGGCAGCTCGATCTCTATAATTTGATGTTCATAGATATTTACTATTCTTGTTTTCATAAAATGTATTTCTCTTGATGCATTTATATCGTATAAATGAATATGTCCATGAAGAAGATATCGGGGCTTGAAAAGTTTTAGAAAAGTACGAAAAACTTTAAAGCCCTGATGACATCTATCCTTTTTATCTCCAAGTCCTCTAGGCGGAGCATGAGTTAGAAGGATATCAAGCCATCTTCCATGAAAAATCCTGTTAAAAAATAATTTTGGCAGAATTTTAAATATTTTTAATACCATTTCAAATTCTGAAAACTGGTTAGGTCCGTTATTATACTTCATACTACCTCCCAGACCGGCAACCAGAAGTGATTTGATATTTTTAACCCTGTCCCCAAGGTATATAGATCCGTAACTGGGTGAAAGGTTAGTAATTGTATCCTGTTGTTCTAAACCAACCAGGTCATTTTTATGCCTGTAGCGGGACATCAATTTTAAATTATGATTTCCAAACACAAATAAAAGTGGTTTATTTAATGAACTGACAATAAATCCATAATATTTAAGCTCCAGATCACCTGCACTTAGTATAAGATCAATATCATTAAATCGGTTTTTAATGTTATTGGAATAAATAAGAGGATCAATTTTATCTGATATACCAAGTATCCTTAATTGATGCATCCTATTTTTTGGTTTTTAGTGATTTTTGAATTTCCTTGAAATCCAGTTCCTTCAGGTCTTTCTGAAGTTGTTCTTTGTTTATTAGATCTATAGGTCTGCTTTCTGCATATTCCTGTGCTTTTCTTGAGAAATTGGTGCTTGCAACTATAATACCTCTTGTAACACTTAAAGCTTTCATTTTTTCATGGATTGATCGTATACTTGTATCCTGTATCATTTCAGGAACTCTTAGGAACCAAATAAGTTTTGGCATTTTTCTGGCACCACGCCATTTATTATCACCATCAACTGCAATAATCTGACATCCATTTTTTATTTCACTAAGTTCTGTAATATTTAGCTCCATGGCGGTAGTAAGAGCTTTGCTGATTTCCTGAAATTCAGATGCCCCGGAAGTAAGATAATCTTTCATCCTGTCGTCTGTTCTGAGTTCCTGATACTGACTGAGTTTTTCTGCAACATCTCTGAAATTTGGTTTCTTTGTATATATCTCTTCCCATTGATCAATCGCACTTTCAAAATCTCTTTCCTGCTCATGGCATGCAGCCAGGAAGTAACGTGCGTACAGTATTTCTGGTGAGGAAGCATTTGTTGATAATTTTATTCCCCGTTCCAGTTCAACTATAGCTTTATCAAAGCTCTTCATACTCATATAGCAGCTGCCTCGTTCTACAAGAGCCTTTACTTTGAATTCCTGATCTCTTGTTGCCTTTTCGAAAGAGAGCAATGCCGGAATATAGTCATGATTTCCCTTAAGGAGTTTTCCCAGATAAAAATGAGCTGCATAAAGGTCCGCTTTATATTTAAGAGCAGCTTCAAATTCTGCCTTTGCTTCAACATTCTTTTTCCCTCTGTACAGTATGTAACCAAGACTATAATGGACATCACTCAGCCTTGGGTTTAGCTGAATTGCTTTTCTGTAATATTGAACTGCTCTATCTGCTTTATTCCTGTTTTCAAAGAGTTTTCCGGCTTTATAATAGTACTCTCCGACGGCAGGCATAAGCTTTATTAATAGAATATACTCCTTGAGTGCTTCTTCAGGTTGATTGAATTGTTCAAATAGTTCACCGATTATAAGGCGGAATTCACCTTCTTTACAGTATCCTCCAAAATTACCCATCTGGTTTACTGATTTTAGCTCCATAAGAGCTATTTCTGGTTTGTTTTGTGCAATGTATGAGAGAGCAAGAAGATATTTGGCTTCCGGATTTCTGGGTTCTTTCACAATTATTTGTTTGACAAGGCGGACAGCAGATGTATGTTTTCCCTGTTTTTGAAAATTTGCCACAGTAGCAAGCTTTTTAGGAGCAATTATGGTCTTCATTACAAAAACTGTAATAACTGCCACTGTGATTCCGATGATTAAAATTAGTACAATAATAAGGGGCATATACTTCTCCTTATAGAAGATTAATGAGAAAATTGAATACTGTCAAACGATTAGGGGGCAAAAAAATCAAGGTTAGACCAAGTTTAGTGTTAATACTAATATTTTTTATAATATTGCATACTTATGGTGATGATTCTGAGAGTAGTCTTTCTACGGGTCAGAGACTGTTTATGGAAAATAAACCAGATGAGGCTATAATCTGGCTGAAGCTGGCTCTGAATGAAGATACAGGAAATAAAAATATCTATAACTATCTTGGTATTGCATATGAGCAGACAGGTGAAAACCAGAAGGACATAGATACTTATAATCGGGTACTTGATTATGCCGGAAATCTTAAAAGTCAATTTTTAACTAATATTGCAAATAATATGGTAATTCTGGGTAATTATGATTCTGCAATAAATTTTTATTCCAAAGCTATGGTATCGGGATACAATGGTGATGCTCTCAGAAACAGGGCGGGAGAATACCTTCGTAAACAACTATATGATGAGGCTCTGCAGGATTATAAAGAATATATCACAGTTGAAGTGAACCCATATCAGGGTGAAGATATAAAAAGACTTATAAATCTTCTTGAATATAAACTGGATCAGGTTGCGATTCAGGCTATAGAGGATGAACGTAAGCGTCTTGAAGAGGAAGCGAGACAGCGGGATCTGTTAAACCAGGTGCTCAATTCATTGAGTACTGCAGGAGACGGCACTACAAATTTATCTGCAGGTACTGAAGATGTTGAAGACTACAACAGTGATTTTGATATTGTTGATTAGACCTGGTCGGGACTTCGTCCCTGCTCGGCTATGCAACCTTAGGAGATTTTATGGATAGAACAAAAATTATTATTGCAGTTGCTGCATTGCTTCTGATTATACTGCTTATATTCGGCGGTTTGTTTATAGCTGGTAAATTTTCGTCCGGAACAGGTGATGTAAAGTCAGAGAATACTCTCAGACTGGCGAGAGAATACTTCGAAAGTGAAGAGTTTGAAATGGCTCTAAATCTAATCAATTCTCTTCTAATCGAAAATGCAGATAATACAGATGCCAGAAATCTTAGAGATGAAATTATTAAAAAGAAAAAAGAGATAGAAGATAATGAACGTTTATTAGAGGAACAGCGTAACGAAGAAGCTTTAAGAGCACTGGATGAACTTTCTCAGAGTCTTTCTGACTTGGGTGAGTCAATTGGAGATTCATCTGTCAGAACAGATGCTATTTCACAGGCTGAAGAAAAAGCCCGGAAAGAAGAGGAATTGCGCAAGCTGGAAGATCAGCGTCTTGAAGCAGAAAGAAGACGTAAGGAAGAGGAAGACCGACTGGCATCTTTAAGCCAGGCTGAACGTGAAAAAGCAGAGAAGGTCAGTGAGCTTATTAAAACCGGCAGATTAAAAATGGGAGAGGAGCAGCATGCACAGGCCAGAGGGTACTTTGATGAAGCTTTAAGTCTGGATCCGGACTCTGCTGTTGCATATGCCGAAACAGCAGAGTCCTATTTTCAGGAAGATGAGAATAGCCAGCCTAATATAAATAAAGCAGTTGAATATGCAAACAAGGCAATTGAAAAGGATAAAAATCTTTGGATTCCATATGAAACTCTTGGGAAGGTATATGCAAAACAGAATCAATGGGATAGTGCTGTTGAGGCTTACAGAACTGCCGCCCGGTTAAATCCGGAAAAGGCAGAACTCCTTTTTGAACTTGGCAAGGCTCAATACCGGTCAAAGAATTTTGATGGAGCCAGACAATCTTTTGAAGCATGTATTCATATTGAGCCAGGTTATGAGAAAGCTTACATGAATCTCGGTTTTACTCAGAGACGCCTGGGCAGTTCAGCTTCAGCATTCAAGGCTTTTGAGAATGCTTCAGCCCTAAATCCCTCTAATGCAGCAGCTTTTTATCAGATGGGAGAATTGAAAAAATCTTCCGGTGATAGAAATAGTGCTGTTAGCTATTATAAAAAAGCTGCTGGTCTT
>CBDVAD010000334.1:0-4406 GCA_965371875.1 uncultured bacterium | reverse complement strand
CCAGTGATGCACGAATTCCGCAGAGCCAGAGTCGAGTGATGTAGTTTATATAATGATTTTTACGCCGGGGATAAAAAAATAAAATTTTTTAAATTTACCTGTCACATTAGTAATCTTTTATTATATTTAAGAAAAATTGAAATATCTGTTTCGACAAGTTTAGCCAGCTTCAGAAATGGCGAATCAATTGGTACTGCGGGGTTTTTTATTACCATATCTGCAAATATAAAATCCTCATCCAGGTGTTTACCAAGGACATACCTGATGTCGTAGTCCTCCAACTGTTTTATAACCGGTCTTAGTATAGATTCATCCCTTAAATCGGTAACAGTAACTTTTGCGCCTCTGGACGCAAAAAAAAGTGCAGAGGCCAGTCCCCCGCCATGAAGTCCCAGACCCATTATGGTAACTTTCAGGGAGGAGATATCTGTCTCAGAATTCAATAAGGAACTCCTTCATATCACTGTTGTTGAGGTATCTCTTTACATTTAAAGGTTGCCATACTTTTTCCCAGTACTTTGGAACTCTTGCTTTCATCTCCTGAAATGCCGGGAGATCGGTGCTGAAGCTTTCCTGTTTAAGAGCATTCTGTATCTTATCGAGAAGAGGCAGAATAAATGCTCTTGCTGTGTGAAGGTAGAGTAGATGCTTTTTTCTTCCATTCGGGGACAGATCGGTAACTGTATGGCAAAAAGTTCTGTATTTACATGTAAATGGGTAGTATGGATATGATTTTATGTTTTTAGAAATAAATAGTTTGGATAGATATTTTGTCAGTTCCTGATCGATCCATATCCCCTCATGAAGGTACCCTCTTCCTGTCTCACCTATCCATGTCTCGGAAATATTTTGTTCAATTATAAACCCTGATACTTTCCCGTTTTGGGAAGTGAATTCAGAAAGTGGTATCAGATCACTTTCCAGATATAAATTAGCAGTTTTGTATGCATTTGTTACATCATTGCTTCCTGGTTCTACAATAGTTCCATCACTGGGTTTATATATAAGGTCTAAACGAATAAGATATAGATAAAGCTGTTCTTTATATTTGTAAATCTGATAAAAACAGGGATGGAAAATTTCAGCCGGATTAAAAAAATAGCTAAGAATGGAAAAAATAGAAGCTGTATTAGGAATAATCTGCTTCATAAAATCTTCAAGTGCATCCATGTACGATCGTTTGGGTGTGTCCCTCTCCGAATCATGATGGATTGGGAAATGGGGAACTGTAAACTCAGTCTCCAGCTTAATAAAAGATTCTTCGTTTTGATTAAAGTGATAAGTATAACTGCTGTTTTCACTCTTCAATGCCAGAATATCATCTATTCTTTTACTTGTTGAACCAATTTTAATTTTATTAAGTATCTTTTCCATTATTCTACACTATATAGCCATCCTTGCAGTTTTTCAATAACTATCCCTCTTGACTACAAGGCCTTCAATCGGCATAATCGGTAAAGATTTGATTTTGCCCCGGGTAATATATGGGGTGTAAGGAGTAGCCTACAGTGCCGTGTGGAAAAAAGCGAAAAAGGCATAAGATTTCGACTCATAAGAGAAAGAAAAAACTAAGAAAGAACAGACACAAAAAGAAATAGATTTTGGATAGTTATCACTGAAGTTTTTTCTTTAGGGATAACTATACTTATCTTTAAACTGATTTTTTCGTATTTTTGAGTTAAGATCTTTAATTAATGAAACAAGAGCCTTTATTAAACAAAATAAACTCACCTGACAGATTAAAAGAATTGCCTCTGGCTTCACTTCCCGGACTCGCTGATGAGATCAGGGAAAGGATCATAGAGGTAGTTAATCGTAATGGTGGTCATATGGCCTCAAACCTTGGTGTCTTTGAGCTTACTATAGCCATGCACCGGGTTTTTAACAGCCCCGTCGATCAATTTATCTGGGATGTAGGTCATCAATGTTATACTCATAAAATTCTGACTGGAAGAAATGATACTTTTGATTCTATTCGCCTGAAGGATGGATTGAGCGGTTTCCCAAAAAGAAATGAAAGTGAACATGATATTTTTGAGACAGGCCATGCCTCTACATCGATATCTGCAGCTCTGGGGCTGCTGGTTGGAAAGCGCCTTAAGGGCGAAAAGGGAAAGGTAATTGCAGTTATCGGAGATGGAGCAATTACCGGTGGTATGGCATTTGAAGCCCTTAACCATACCGGGCATCTGAGGAAGGATCTTATCATTATCTATAATGATAATAACATGTCCATAAGCAGAAATGTAGGAGGCCTCTCCTCTCAATCCAATATTTCCCGCAGTTCTTCTTATGTAAGCCGTATAACCGCAACCAGATCTTATCAACGAATTCGGGACCTTATTGATAAAGGCTTACTTAGTATTCCCTTTTTTGGTTATAGAATCTTTCAATTTGTAATGAGGATGAAGAAGGGTGTCAAAGCAATATTTTTTAAAGAGACCATATTTTCTGAATTAGGTTTCGAGTATGTTGGACCTATTGACGGGCATTCCATAACAATGGTAACCAAGGTTCTTGAAAATGTAAAAAAACTTCATAAACCGGTTATTGTTCATGTAGTAACAAGAAAAGGTAAGGGGTATTCAAAAGCTGAAGAAAATCCTGCAGATTATCACGGAGTTTCTCCCGTCCCTTCACCTCTGGACAGCAATTCTTTGACTAGAAATACTTATACCAGCGTATTTGGCAAGCTGGTATTGGAAAAAGCTCACAGAGATGAGAAAATTGTTGCGGTTACAGCTGCAATGGGCAAGGGTACTGGTCTTACTTCTTTTCAGAAAGCATTCCCTGCAAGATTTTTTGATGTCGGTATAGCAGAGCAGCATGCTCTTACATTTGGTGCTGGTCTGGCGGCTTCAGGTTTAAAACCTGTTGTAGCAATATATTCTACATTTATGCAAAGAGCTGTGGATCAGTTAATTCATGATGTTGCAATTCCCGGACTTCCCGTAGTTATAGCTATGGATAGATCAGGCCTTGTAAGCAGTGATGGAGAAACTCATCAGGGATCTTTTGATATTTCGTTATTTCGTGCTGTACCGGGGATTATTATACTTGCTCCAGGATCATCCGAAGAATTTAAAATTATGATGGACTATGCTTTTTCTGCTAATCGGTCAGTACTCTTAAGGTACCCAAAGGGAGAATGTCCTGAAGGAATTAATGGTACAAATCTCCCTCTGGTAAAAGGAAGAGGAGTCTTTATCAGGAAATCAGCCGGTAAAGTTCTGATTATAACAATCGGAGGACTGGTTGAAGGGGCTCTTTCTGCCTGTGAGATTCTAAAAGATCAGGATATAGAGACCGACCTATATAATTTACGTTTTATTAAACCTATAGATGAAGAATATCTTTTAGATATAATGTCTGAATATTCTCATGTTTTTCTGGTGGAAGAAGGATCACGAAAGGGGGGTATTGGCGAGTATATATCATCCTTATTATCTTACAAGCGCTCTGAGATTATGTTTCAGTACAATGGTATTCCTGAAGAATTCCTGACACAAGCTCTTAGGTCAGAGCTTCTGGCATACTGTGGTCTGGATGGTCCCGGTATAGCAGAATCTGTAATTAATTTCATCGGCACAGACTCATTAAAGCAAAAAGAGTCCATTTCTGTACGTATGGTCTGATTGTCAGGGTTTATATACCTTTTGGGGATTAAATATCTTTTTCCCATTTAGATGCAGACCGTTTTCATCGAGGGTTCTAAAAAAACAACTGTAATACCCAGTGTGACAGGCTCCCCCCTTCTGTTTTATTTTATAGACAAGACTATCCTGATCACAGTCAACGCGAATTTCTATTATTTTCTGTGTATGTCCGGAAGTTCCTCCTTTTTTCCATATTCCTTTTCTGGATCGGCTGTAGTAATGTGCATAACCGGTAGAAAGCGTAAGATTTAAAGCTTCTTCGTTTGCATATGCAACCATTAAAATTTCATTTGTTTCTGAATCCTGAGCGATTACAGGAACAAGTCCATCCATTTTATTAAAATCTACTTCTGCTAAATTCATGCCGTTAAATATCTCCTTTTCTTACACGTTCTCCCAAGAGTATTATATGCCGTAAATCATTAACTGTTTTGGCTTTGTTCCAGTTATTTTGAAATGATGGATTCTGAACAATCTGAGCTATTGCCATAAGCGCCTGGAGATGGAAATTCCTTTCATCTCTACTGCCGGCCAGTGCGAAAACAGTATGAACAGGATCTTTCACTCCAGTGAAGATGATACCAGGTTTTGATCGTACCACAATTATCTCAAATCGTTGTTCTTTTCCTATTACTATGTGTGGAATAGCAAGCCCCTTGTGAATAACGGTTGTTGATTCTGCCTCTCTCTCAAAAATACGCTTCTTTATTTCTTTTTCTTCTGCATTAAAAAGTTCTGAAAATTCTTTTG
>CBDVAD010000333.1:0-4406 GCA_965371875.1 uncultured bacterium | reverse complement strand
AAGTTCATATTAAACATTGATTAATCTCCATCTTACTACAGTTATCAGTTATCAGTTAGCAGTTAGCAGTTAGTAAATCTGTTTACTGTTTACTGATAACTGTTCACTGTTCACTGATAACTGTTCACTGTTCACTGTTCACTGTTCACTGTAAACTGATAACTGATACCGCATTACCTCTGCTGTCCAGGGCTTTTTTAGGATTATTAGGATCCTGAATTGTTATACCATTAGAAATGAATGTATAAAAGTGCTTTCCCGGAGCCATTCTGAGTGAAATTGAATATATTCCCGGATCTTTTTTATCTTCTACCATTCTAAGCATAAAAGGATCCCAGTTATTGAAATTTCCACTAAGGTAGATGTGTTTGTTTTCCTGGTCTTTATAAATAAACCGGACACTGCCATTATCATTAATTAAAGGTGTAGTAAAATATTCATTAAATCTTTTCGGGATATTGAGACTCGACACTCTAAGCTGTTCAGGACTTAGAAAACTGTTATTGTTTATTGGATCGTGGGTCCATACACCATCAATAATTAATCTGTAGTTAAGAACATCGGTTTTTTCCGGTATTTCTGCTATAAAAAAGAATACATTGTACTCATTTTTTACAAATGGATAGACCTGTCTGTAATTATCAGACTCGAACGCAATTGCTACTCTTCGAGTGTATTTTTCCCCATTGAAATAGGTAAAAATAATGTGATTGTCTAAAAATATGGGGCTATGTGCTTCAGTTAGTTCTGAAATCTCAATATGAATGCTCAGACTGTTTCCTTCCATGGAGAAAGCAGGCATAATATTCATAGATATAAGAATGGAGGATAATATGAAAAATTTTATTAGTTTATCTGTCATACTATAGATATGTCGGTAAAATAATGATGATCTTTAGAATCCGAAAAAACTCTCATAATTTTCTATTACTTTCCGAAATTTATGAACAGGAAAAACTATGCCGACTCTTGATGATTTGAATGATATAAAACACAAACTTCTCAATATTGGGGATGAACCGGGTATCCTTGCCGCAAAAGGTGAGGTTCCTGTTGATATCGGTCCTCCCGAGACAGGCCTTTCTGATGATATAAATGCTCTCTTTGATGATTTTGCAGATGTAGAAGAAGGAATGGAGGCAGAAGAACCTCAGGCCGGAGCAGGAGCTGGGGACATCGGTCCGGATGATTTTGATTTTGACCTTGAGGATGATGAGCCTGTTTTGGATATGGATGGATTTGATGCTCCGGAAGATGCAGTATTGGTGGATGGAGCAGGTGAAGATGAATTCCCTGGCATATCAGGTATTGATGAAGATTCTGTATTTGATGAAGCAGGTCTGGAACAGATCTCTGATGATTCACTTACCGACGATTTGGCTTCTCTTGTTCCTGATGATCTGGATTCTTCGGTTCCTGAGCTTGCTGAAGGAGAGTTTGTCGAAGGGATCGAAGGAGAGCCATCTGAAGAGGCTGGTGAACTCCTTGATGGTTTATTTGATGAAGAGGATCTTGATTTTTCTGCTGCAGAAGATTCAGGTTTAGATGAAGAGGATAGTGATGAGTCTACGGTCCCTGAGCTTGTCGAAGGGGATTTTGATGAAGATATTGCGGCTGATTTAGGTTTTGATGATGAAGGTTCTGATGAGCCTGACTTTCTATCCGATGATTTGGCTTCTCCGGTTCCTGATGATCTTGTCGAAGGGGCTGAAGACCTTGGTTTTGCCGAAGAGCTGGGTCTCTCCGATGAAGATCTGGATTTTGGAGAGGGTGATTTAGATTCTTCGGTTCCTGATGACTTAGCTCCTGACGACCTGGTCGAAGGGGTCGAAGGGGTCGAAGGGGGTGAAGACCTCGGTTTTGCCGAAGAACTGGGACTCTCAGATGAAGATCTTGATTATGGAGAAGATGAACCCGGTTCCCTTTCTGATGATTTGAGTATTGATTCTGAAGGTAGTGATGAGCCTGCAGTCCCGGAGCTTGCTGAAGGGGACTTTTCTGAAGAGCTTGATCTCACAGGGGACGATTTTGATTTTGGAGAAGAGGAACTCGGATCAATTCCTGAAGATTCAGTCCCTGAGTCTTTAGAAGAGGACCTTGCTGAAGAGCTGGATCTGTCGGTAGAAGAAGATCTTGATTTTGGTAAAGAGGAATTTGGATCTATCCCTGAAGATTCTGTCCCTGATCCTGGAGAAGGGGATGAGGGGCTGGATTTTGACCTTTCCGGTGGAGAACCAGGTATTGATGATATCGATAATTCAGACGACTTTGGATTACCGGGAGATGAGATAGATACCGGAGATGAAGAAGAACTTTCTTTTGATGATTCCAGTGCCGGGGATCTTGATCTTGGTGAATTTGAAATAGGTGATGAAGGCCTTGATGAAGAGCTTGAAATTGATGAATTTGATCTGGGAGACCTTGGTCAGGATTTTGGAGTCCTGGAAGAGGACCTTTCTGCTATTCCTGAGGAGGCAATAGCTCCGGTAGATAGTTCCGGAGTTGACTCTGATCTGGAAGAGGAAGAGTTTGAGATAAGTGAGGAAGCTTTTGGCAATGTACAGGCTTCATTACTCAATCTTCCCAGAAATTTGAAGTTAATCATCGAAGAGGAAATTGGCGAAAAAGGTCTAAAAGGTCCTTCTCTAAAGAAGTTGGTTGATGCCCTTGCAGAAGGTAAAACTCCAAAAGAAATTGCTTCAATTACAAGTAAAATTACTGGTAAAAAAATAAAAATACCTGCTAATTATGCAAGAAGAACAGGTCTTGATTTTGAAGAGGAAAAAGGTTCTTTTCAGTATACTCTGATACACAACATATTACCCCTGGTAAAGATTTTTGCAATTAGCATTGTAATAATTGCTGCCTTAAGTTTTATCAGTTATAAATTTATCTATCAACCTGTTCATGCCCGTATACTTTATAACAGGGGGTATGAACAGCTTGAAAACGGTAATTATGACTCATCATCAGATCTTTTTGATCAGGCTTTTGATAAATATAAAATTAAAAAACAGTTTTACCGTTATGCAGAAGGATATATAGATGCAGATCAGTGGTCCTTTGCAAGAAATCAATATGACATGCTGCTTGATAATTACCTTTTTGACAAAAAGGGGACAATCGATTATGCAACCATGGAATTTGAAAAGCTGGCTGATTACGAGCACTCTACTGAATTACTGAATAACTTCCTTACCAGTGATAAAAATATAAGAGACTATGATGCCCTTCTTCTTCTGGGAGATATTAATCTGGAATGGGGCTGGGAAGATAAAGCCAGATATGATGATGCCAGACTTGCCTATGCTAAAATTATGAATACTTATGGTGTGGAGAATATAATCCTTTTCAGGATGCTCAGATTTTTTATAAGAACTGATAATGCAAAAGAAGTTGATATTTTAAAAAAGAGGTTTCAGGCCGATCCGGAACTGGAGGTAGATCCGCAAGTCTATGCAGAATTGGCAGGTTACCAGATAGACCGGAAGGATATATCGGATGTTCAGGAGCTGCTGTTCAGAGCAAAGGAAGTGGAAGACGGGATTCCAGGGATTCATTATCAACTTGCAAGACTATTTAATATAACAGGTGAGGGTGTTGAAGAAGATAAGGCTTTAAGAAAGACACTGGACAATTTACAGGAGAAACAGCCTCTGACCAGAAGAAACCTGGTAGTTAATATTGATACTCTGCGCAGGCAGGGAGAACGGTTTTATGTAAAGGAAGAGTATCTCCAGGCTGAAGAGGTTTATCATAAGGGAATTACTTTACTGGAACAATCCAGAGAAAGAAACATAATAAAAGGTACAGCAGAGGACTATGGCCGGCTCTTTGCTGATCTTGGACATATCTATTATTATATCAGTGAAAATCCTGAAATAGCCATTGACCAGTATGAAAAAGCAGAGAGAGAAGGATTTTATTCTCCTGAAATATGGTACAATAAGGGTAATATAAGGTATAGGAGTGGGGATTTTAAACAGGCACTTTTGGAATTCTACAATTCAGCAGGATCCTTTTCTGTAAACAGTAATCTTTTATATGCAACTGCAAACACACTTTTCCAGCGAAATGATTATTTTGCAGCACAGGGTTACTACAATCATCTTCTTGATATACTGGAACAAAAAATAAGCAGAGAGTTTTCCATCAGGCTTGAAGATAGAGAAGATCATAGAACGATGGTGGAAGATCTTATGAAAGCATACAACAATATGGGTGTAACTATGTACGGTTTGTTTGAAAGAACAGGAGATCCCTCCAAATTCACAGCTGCAATGGTCAGTTTTACCCAGTCTACAGGCTATTTTGATGATCTCACCAGAAACCAGACCACTATGGAACGTACAGAATCAATTAATCTTGCCTCCCTGAATCAAAGAAAGATGCTCTATCCCATACCC
>CBDVAD010000332.1:0-4413 GCA_965371875.1 uncultured bacterium | reverse complement strand
GTTAAGGCTAAAGAGTCACCTATTAATTTAGAATTGACACAGGCATGGCCCACGATTTTAGATATGATAAAAAAAACTAAAATGGCTGTCTATTCTTTTATTATAGCTAATAATTTAATCACTATTGAAAATAATAAATTGATAATCGGGTTTGATAAGGAATATACATTCCATAAAGAGAGTTTAGAAAAGAAAAATAACAAGATTCTATTACAAGAATTAATCAAAGAAGAGACCGACAGGATTTTAACTATAGAATGTATTATCAATGACAATGGCAAAGAGGATTCTATTTTAGGGGTTGAAAAAGCGAGTAAGAAAAAAGCTACAAAAACAAGAAATGAAGAGGAAAAAGAAAGAGGAAAAAGAGCAGGAGACGTTAAAGATAATATGAAAAAAAGAAGCAATGAGATTTCAAAAGATAATATATTGATTAAAGAGTCTTTAAATTTATTTGAAGGAACAATTACTGAGGAAAAATAGAGTATTTTAGAAAAAGGAGGAAATAAGGAAAGCAATGGATATGAAATTTCTTATGAAACAAGCTCAAGTTATGCAGAAAAAGATGGAAGAGATGAAAAAAGAGTTGGCTCAGAAGGAGGTTAAAGTTTCTTCTGGTGGAGGGATGATTGAGATTGTAGTAAATGGCCAACAGGAAATCAAAGAAATAAAAATAGAACCGGATGTAATAGATGCAAATGAAAAGGAGATGTTAGAAGATTTAATTTTAGCAGCAGTTAATGAATCAATACGTCAGTCGAAAGAGTTGGCTGCTCAGGAAATGGGTAAATTAACCGGGGGTATGAATGTTCCTGGATTATTTTAAGAGGAGGTAAAAGTGTCCTTTAGATATACTAAACCTTTTGCTAAATTAATTGATGAATTTTCAAAAATGCCGGGTATAGGTCCCAAAACAGCCCAGAGATTAGCTTTTTATATTTTAAAGAATTCTTCGGAAAGTGTTGAAAGCTTAGCTAAGATAATATTAGAGGCCAAACAAAAAGTTAAACATTGTTCAATTTGTGGTAATATAACCGATCAGGAGATATGTGAAATTTGCCAGAACATTAATAGAGATAAGTCTATTATATGTATCGTAGAGAGAGTAAGAGATTTGATTGCCATAGAAAATACAGGGGAATATAAAGGTTTATATCATGTTTTGGAAGGAGTAATCTCCCCTTTGGACGGAGTAGAACCAGAGAATTTAAAGATTAGTAGTTTATTAAAAAGGCTAAAGATTGAAAAGATAAAAGAGATAATATTGGCTACTAATCCTAATATTGAAGGAGAAGTTACTGCCTCTTATATTGCTAAATTAATTGAACCTTTAAATATAACAGTAACCCGCATTGCTTATGGTGTGCCTATAGGGGGAAGCTTGGAATTTGCCGATGAGGTGACTTTAACTCAAGCCTTAATAGGAAGGCAAGAAATTAAATAGTTTTTTAAATTTTGAATTTTCTGATAAAAAAACAATATAAACCTGTGTAAAAAAATAATTTTAAAAAAATGGAGATACAACATAATGAATAGAAAAAAAGTTACTAAAATTACTATTGACGGAAATACTGCAGCTGCCCATACAGCGTACCACCTAAATGAAGTTGCAACCATATATCCGATTACCCCTTCTTCGCCTATGGGTGAATTTGCTGATCTTTGGGCTGCTGAAGGAAAGCCTAATATTTGGGGTACGGTTCCTCAGGTGACTGAAATGCAGAGCGAAGGAGGTGCCTCAGGAGCTGTTCATGGTTCCTTGCAAAGAGGAGGTCTTACTACAACTTTTACCGCCTCTCAAGGGCTTTTATTAATGATTCCCAACATGTTTAAGATTGCCGGCGAACTGACCTCTACTGTATTTAATGTTGCTGCTCGTTCAGTGGCCTGTCAAGCACTTTCCATATTTGGTGATCATAGTGATGTAATGGCAGCCAGATCAACCGGTTTTGCTTTACTTGCTTCTAACTCAGTTCAGGAAGCTATGGATTTTCCCTTAATTGCTCAAGCGGCAACTTTAGAGTCTCGAGTACCATTTCTTCATTTCTTCGATGGTTTTCGTACTTCACATGAGATTTCTAAAGTAGAACTTTTAACCCCGGAAGATATGAAGTCTTTAATTGATGATGATTTAGTAAGGGCTCATAGAAAAAGAGCACTTTCTCCTGATAACCCGGTTATTAGGGGAACAGCTCAAAATCCGGATGTATATTTTCAGGCAAGAGAGACAGTCAACCCTTATTATCTTGATTGTCCGGATATTGTACAAAAGGTTATGGAAAAATTTGAGAAGATTGTGGGGAGAAAATACGAACTGTTTCAATATTTTGGCGCCCCGGATGCTGAAAGGATTATTATATTAATGGGTTCAGGGGCTGAAGCAGTGCAAGAAACAGTGGAGTATTTAGTGAAAAAAGGAGAAAAAATAGGTTTAATAAAAGTTCGTCTTTACCGACCATTTTCTCTTAAGCATTTTATCAGTTCTCTCCCAAAAACCGTAAAGACTATGGCCGCTTTGGACCGTACTAAAGAACCGGGAAGTATTGGAGAACCACTTTATACTGATATAGTAACAGCAATACAGGAAGGAATATCTGAAGGAATAGCCCCCTTCAAAAAGACTCCTAAAATAATTGGAGGGAGATACGGACTTTCTTCTAAAGAATTTACTCCCGCTATGGTAATGGGAATATTTGAGGAGATGAAAAAAGAAGTTCCAAAGAATCATTTCACTATAGGGATAAATGATGATGTAACACATACCAGCATTTCTTATGATCCTGATTTTTCCGTAGAGCCTGCTGATAGAACTCGGGCAGTCTTTTATGGTCTTGGTTCAGACGGAACTGTGGGAGCTAACAAAAATTCTATAAAGATTATCGGTGAAGAGACCGATAATTATGCTCAGGGTTATTTTGTTTATGATTCTCGAAAAGCTGGCGCACTTACTGTTTCTCATCTAAGGTTTGGCCCAACTCCTATTCATTCTACTTATTTAGTCAACCGTGCAAATTTTGTAGCCTGTCATCAGTTCTCCTTCTTGGAGCGTTATGATGTATTAAAAACTGCTCAGCCGGGGGCAGTATTTCTGTTGAACAGCCATTATTCTGCTGATGAAGTATGGGAACATCTGCCTTACTCAATTCAAGAAACCATTATCGAGAAAAAGTTACGTTTTTACGTAATTGACGCTTATGAAATTGCTAAAGAGGTAGATTTGGGGGCAAGGATTAACACTATAATGCAAGTATGTTTCTTCTCTCTTAGTAAAGTTATTCCTATTGAAGAGGCGATAAAGGCAATAAAACATCACATTAAAGAGACTTACGGTAAAAAGGGAGAAAAAATAGTTAAAACTAATTTTGCGGCTGTGGATAATGCTCTTTCTAATCTTCATGAGGTTAAGGTTCCGGGTAAAGCCACTAGTAAAATAGAGATGCGTCTTTCCATTCCTGCGGAGGCACCCGAATTTGTACAAAAGGTAACCGCGAAGATAATTGCTGGAGACGGGGATGATTTACCAGTTAGTGCCTTTTCTCCTGATGGAACTTTTCCCAGTGGCACTACCCAATGGGAAAAGAGAAATATCGCTCAAGAAATTCCCGCCTGGGATCCTGATACTTGTATCCAGTGCGGAAAATGCGTGATGGTTTGCCCTCATGCAGTCATTAGAGCTAAGGCTTATGATCCAAAATTGCTTTCTTCTGCGCCGGAAAATTTTAAATTTGCAGAAGCAAAAAATTCACAGTTTAAAGGTATGAAATATACTATCCAGGTTTCCCCTGAAGATTGTACCGGTTGTGAACTTTGTGTAGTTAATTGTCCGGCAAAAAATAAAACTAATCCTGAACTGAAAGCTTTAGGCATGGTTTCTCAACCTCCTGTTAGGGAACAGGAGTCTAAAAATTGGAAATTTTTTTTGGGAATTCCTGAAGTTGACCGAAAAGAATTAAAACTTAGTGCAGTTAGAAACGTTCAGTTCTTACAGCCACTTTTCGAGTTCTCTGGTGCTTGTGCTGGCTGTGGAGAAACTCCGTATGTAAAACTTTTAAGTCAACTATTTGGGGATCGAGCTATTATAGCCAATGCTACAGGATGTTCTTCTATCTATGGAGGCAATTTACCTACTACCCCTTGGACCTTTAACAAAGAGGGCAAAGGCCCAGCTTGGTCTAATTCTCTCTTCGAAGATAATGCCGAATTTGGATTAGGTATGAGGCTGGCTATAGATAAACAGCTTGAACATGCCTTAGAATTATTAGACAGGCTTTCTTCTGATATAGGGAAGGATTTAGTAAGTGAAATTAAAAAAGCCGATCAGTCTACCGAAGAGGGATTATACAAGCAGAGAGAAAGAGTAAAAATATTAGAAAATAAATTTAGTCATATTATTCATCAGGTGTCGATGTGAGA
>CBDVAD010000331.1:0-4431 GCA_965371875.1 uncultured bacterium | reverse complement strand
AACTACATTTGAACAGATTCCGGAAGATTGGGTTTGTCCCCTCTGTGGAATAGGCAAAGACGAATTTTCACCGGAGGAATAGCCTCAAAAAAGGAAAGCAGTAATGAAAGCAGTAAAGATGTCAGATGGAATTTATAGAATCGGCGCTAATATCAAGAAAGGCGATATGTTCGAAGGTATGTGGCCGATTCCGGACGGGGTTTCCCTGAACTGTTATGTTGTGAGAGGCGAAAAAACAGCCTTGATCGATCTTGTTGAAGACGTAAATAATGCACCATCCCAAATAAAGGAACAGTTAGCTTCAATACCCCTGGATGTAAAAGATATTGACTATCTTATACTGAACCATATGGAGCCGGACCACATTGGCTGGCTCCATGATTTTATCAGGGATTACCCCCACATAGAAATTATGACTACAAAAAAAGGGGTTGATCTTTTAAAGGCGTTTTGCGGAATAACTGAAAATGTCAGAGCATTGTCCACCGGGGATACCCTTGATCTTGGTGCCGGAAAGGTTCTTTCATTTACGGAGGTTCCCAATGTTCACTGGCCGGAAACTATGGTTACTTTCGAAACAGGTTCAGGTATTTTATTTTCCTGTGATGCATTTGGATCTTATGGTGAAGTTCATGAAGCAGTTTTTGACGATGAACTTTCCCAGGAACAGCATGATTTTTATGACAGGGAATCACTGCGGTATTATGCAAATATAATCGCAACATTCTCTCACTTTGTATTAAAAGCCATAGATAAATTATCAGGTCTTGATATTAAAATGATTGCACCTTCTCATGGAATTGTCTGGAGAGAAAATCCTGGAGTCATTGTAGAACGGTATAAACAGTATGCAAATTTTATGAATGGAAAAGGGCTGCCGGAAATCACCCTTATTTGGGGTAGTATGTACGGATATACAGAGAAGGTTGTTAATTCTGTTATTAAGGGAATAAGATCTGAATCTGTACCTGTCCATGTTCATAGAGTTCCTGAAGAGAATGCATCCTGGGCTCTGGCAAATGCATGGAAATCAGCAGGCCTGATATTTGGTATGCCTACCTACGAGTACAAGATGTTTCCCCCTATTGCAGGAGTGGTTGATGTCTTTGAAGATAAAAGGGTCTGGAATAAAAAAGTATTTCGTTTTGGTTCTTTTGGCTGGTCAGGAGGAGCACAGAAAGATTTTCTTGAAAAGACAAAAAAACTTAAATGGGAATTTATCGAGCCTCTTGAATGGCAGGGTGAAGCGGATGAAGAAGCTCACAGAGTAGCTTTTGAAAGAGGTGCGGAACTTGCCAGAATGATAAAAGGACAGAACTAGATGTTACTGGAGTTTTTGGGTGGCCTAAGCCCTGTAATGCAGGCCCTGATGGGTACCCTTTTTACCTGGGGTATGACCGCAGTTGGTGCTGCCTCCGTATTTCTGTTTAAAACGATAAGCAGAAAGGTTCTTGACGGTATGCTGGGCTTTGCCGCAGGAGTAATGATTGCTGCGAGTTTTTGGTCACTCCTGGCTCCTGCTATCGATCTGTCCGAGGAAATGGGTTTAATTCCATGGATTCCAGCTCTGATTGGCTTTCTTGCCGGAGGTATTTTCCTTCGAATAGCAGATAGAATTATGCCCCATTTGCACTTAAATGAGCCAATGGAAAATGCTGAGGGTGTAAAAACTTCTCTTCATAAGACAACACTTCTTGTTCTTGCAATAACCCTCCATAACATTCCGGAAGGTCTTGCTGTCGGGGTTGCCTTTGGTGCAGTTGCAGCTGGTATTCCTTCTGCTTCCCTTGCCGGTGCTGTAGCTCTTGCTATCGGAATTGGTATCCAGAATTTTCCGGAAGGTCTGGCAGTTTCTGTTCCTCTAAGAAGGGAAGGTTTTTCCAGAAGGAAAAGTTTTCTTTATGGACAGGCTTCGGGGGTTGTTGAGCCCATAGCCGGAGTTCTTGGAGCATTAGCTGTCGTTACAATGCGGCCAATTTTGCCATATGCTCTGGCATTTGCTGCCGGTGCCATGATATTTGTTGTTGTGGAAGAAGCTATTCCTGAAGCCAGTGCTGAGGGGAATACTCACATTGCCACTCTTGGAGCCATGTTGGGATTCGCAGTTATGATGTCTTTGGATGTGGCTTTGGGTTAGAAAATTTAATAAAAAATTGAAATATAGAAGCAAATTTTAAAAAAATATTGAAATATAGAAGCAATAATTATATAATAGCTATTATGAGAGAAAATATTATCAGACAATTCCAGACAGCCTCTTCCTCCTATTTTCTTTTTGGTCCCAGAGGAACGGGAAAATCGACCTGGCTTATAAAAAACTACCCTGATGCTGTTTACATTGATCTGTTAGATAACAAGGTTTATCGTGAACTACTGGCAAAACCGGAATTTCTATACAACATTGTTTCAGGTAGAGAAAATAAGAAAACCATTATTATTGATGAAGTACAGAAAGTCCCTCAGTTATTAAGTATTGTTCACAAGTTAATTGAAGAAAACAGATCACTTCAGTTTATCCTTACGGGTTCAAGTTCCAGAAAACTAAAACAGGCGGGTGTTGACTTACTTGGTGGTAGAGCCATACTCAAAAAAATGTATCCATTTACTGCCTCTGAACTTGGGAATCAGTTTTCTCTCAATAATGTTCTGGAATACGGGCTGATCCCTTTGATTTTACAGGCTGAGGATAAGAAAGACGCATTGAACGCTTATATAAATTTATACCTGAAAGAAGAAGTTCATTCGGAAGGTCTTGTCCGCAATATTTCCAGTTTTGCCAGATTTCTGGAAATTATGAGCTTTTCCCATGGACAGATTCTTAATTATTCAGAGATTGCCAGAGAATGTCAGGTAAAGCGTCACCTGGTTGAAGAGTATACCGATATTCTGGAAGACCTACTAATCGCTTACAGAATAAAACCGTTTTTAAAACGTGCAAAGAGAATACTTGTTAAAAGTTCAAAATTCTATTTCTTTGATTCAGGTGTTTTTAACACCCTCAGACCCAAAGGTCCTCTTGATTCGCCATCTGAAACAGGCGGGGCATCTTTGGAGGGACTGGTTCTTCATCATCTTCTGTCCTGGCTGGAATATGGAAAAAGGGATGGATCGGTATACTTCTGGCGGACAAAGTCCGGGAATGAAGTCGATTTTGTTGTCTATGGGAATAACGATTTTTTTGGGGTTGAAGTCAAACATTCCAGACATATCCGTAAAAAAGATCTGAATGGTTTAAAAGCCTTTAATGAGGATTACCCGGAAGCACAGCTTGTGCTGCTTTATATGGGAGAACAGCAGTTATATATCGATTCAATATATTGTGTACCATGCAGATCATTTTTAGGGGCATTGGAGAAGGGTAAAAAGCCATTTGAAGAATTAGGTATTTTAGAATAGGTTGAATCTCTAGAAAAAATCCTTATATTTTCCACTTCGATTAAAGTCAGTAAGGCTGTAAGCGAAAGTAGCAAATATTTTTTTATTGTACTTTCCTTTTTCAACATCGCCTTTAAGAATTTGCAGTGCAGCCATGGGCTGCATTGCGGTTCTATAGGGACGGTCATCGTTTGTTATTGCCTCATAGCAGTCAATTATTCCCAGAAGCATGCCGCATTCTGAAATATTTGTTTTTCCTTCAGGATAACCGCTCCCATCCAGTTTTTCATGATGCTCCAGAGCACCTTCAGTTGCAATTTTAATATCCATACCAGTATATTTTAATATATCAAAGCCAATGGCAGGGTGTTTTTTCATCTGGTTAAATTCCAAATCAGTAAGACTGCGGTTAGCAGTAAGAATCTCTCCCTGGATTTCAGTTTTTCCCAGATCATGGAGGAGTGCAGCCAGTCCGAAATCCTTTGTTTCTTTCTCGGTCATGTGGTTGTAAAAGCAATATCCAATCGTAAGTGCCATAACATTTATAGAATGAATTGTTGTTGTATAATCGGTAAAGGAGATCCGTGCCAGATTTTTTACAACATCCGGTTGTGAGGAATATCCACTGATAATATTATCAATCAGGTTTGGTGCTGTTTCCAGTCCGCCGCTCCTGGGCTGAGAAAGAGTTTCATCCACCAGATTTACAAGTTCATTTTTTACAGTAATGGTATCATTTTTAACAATATTGTGAACCAGACCAGCGCTGAATCCCTTTTGAGCCGCCCTCAAACACTTTATTTTATCTTTTGGTTTTATATACAGATCATCAATGTATTTTTTATCAAGACTTTTATCATCAAACTTCATACCTTCCGGCTTATAAAGAACAATATTCCTTGATGGACTTTGGTAGTAGAGTTCTACCTCTTCATAATACTTAAGGTTAGAGTTTCTAACCTGAATCCACTTGCTACTGTTTGACATCTGCTGTTTCTAACCTTTTTATATATTATTAGTAGAAGAATAATAGATAACCTGTCAGTTGGCAACATC
>CBDVAD010000330.1:0-4437 GCA_965371875.1 uncultured bacterium | reverse complement strand
TAATGGAATAGGTTTTCAGAATAACTTTAATTTTAGAGAAAGTACTTCTCTTGGTATTCAGACAATTCTTGCCCTTGGTGAGGGACAACTTAAAGGCAGTGTATCAATGGAAAACAAGGACGGAGTCACATGCATTCTGGTATTTAAAGATAATATCTACAAACAGAGAGTCTGACTTCAGCCAACCCGATTCCTATATCTATCAGTTATTTGTGAGGCAGGAAATAAACTCTCATACTCAACAAGCCCGCTTACTGCTTTAGATATAATCTTAATGCCGCTCTCTTCAAGAACAGCAATAGGATTCAGGCCACCAATTACAATTCCTCCCATTCTACCCCAACTTATGGGAACCTGTAAAACTGAGTGGCCCGGCCATCCAAGAGTAAGGAACGATCCAAGTCCTGCTTTCTTCATTTCATTGCCTATTGATACAACTTCATCTCTTGCTGCTCCCGGAACTTCCAGAAAGTTGGCACCAATTCGACCATCTCCAATAGTTGTCACTCCAGTTGCATTAGTCATACCACTCTTAATAAAGATTTCAAGAGGATCGATACTTGTACCATCATATTTTATAATCTCTATAAACCTGGAGGGCTTCCCTTTTTCAATTTCAAGAAGACCTCCAAAAACCGAGCTAACCGGGATACCTTTACCAGCAAGAACACCATTTAGAGTAAAAGAACAGACAGTCCCTATTCCGATATAACCATCAGGAACAGTTTCATGCCCGACAACATCCCCCGGCATATACAATCCAATGAGATTACCCATTGAAAAACCGCTTTCAAATGCAGGAATAAGTATATCCATGGCCCCGGGCATATTATTCAGAGAAATAAAACTGATATTAATTACTACTGTTCCGGTTTTTTGTGTTAAGTCAAAATTCATTTTATATGAAAAATAGTCAATCTTACTATTTATAAACCCAACCTTATCTACAACTCGTGCCTTTTCAACTTCAGAGAGACCCTTCTCTGTAATCCTTCGCCCCCGGCGCTCAACATATTCTGTAAGACCATCCTTATCCATATCTTTAAGATGAAACCGTACGGTTCTTTCACTTATCTCCTGTCCAATCTCATACAGAAGCTCTACAATTCTCTGACCGGAAATAGGGTGTTCGCTTTCTTTTAATATTCTTAAAATAGCAAGGCGTTTCTTTTCTATTCTTTCCTTCATATAATTTTACCGTTTTTAATAGTCTTTTTCACAAGATTTGTCCCGAAGTAATAGGGAAGTTCTTCAGGGCCTGTAATATCAAGAATTATTATATCTGCTTTCTTTCCAACTTTTAAGCTCCCTATTTCATTTTCCCTGTTTATTGCCATAGCAGCGTTGATTGTTCCGGCAATAACTGCATCTCCTATGGACATACCACAGTAAAAAACTCCAAGAGTAATCATCATCTGCATGGAGTAAGAGGGACAGCTCCCGGGATTAAAATCTGTAGCAAGTGCAACAGATATCCCTTTCTCTAAAAATCTTCCTGCATCAGGATACTTATCAGACTGAAGGAAGAACGGGACTCCAGGCAACAGCACAGCAACAGTACCAGCTTCTGCCATTAAGTCCAGATCTGCATCACTGATATTCTCCAGATGATCAACCGAAACAGCCCCAAGTAATGCTGCAGCTCCAGGGGATCCAAGATCATTGAACTGTCCCCCATGAACCTTAAGCTTAAATCCTGCTCGTTTTGCCGATTCAAGAAGGAATTTTGTCTCTTCCAGGGAAAAAGCCCCTTCTTCACAGAAAATATCAAAGTATTCAGCTGTAGACTTAAAGGTTTCCAGACTTTTCCCTGAAAGCCATTTTATATACTCTTCACGATTCTGATTCTCCGGAACAGTATGAGCACCAAGATAGGTGGAAACAACATCCAGAGAATGTTCATCCCCCAACCTTGCAGCAACCTGCAGCATTTTAAGTTCAGTATCTTCATTCAGGCCATAGCCGCTCTTTATCTCAACAGTTGTTGTACCATTCTTCGCCATCCGGTCAAGTCTTTTCATACCAAGTCCAAATAACTCTTCATGAGAAGAATCTCTTGTAGCCCTGACAGTAGAATGGATACCTCCACGGTCTGCAAGGATCTCAAGATAACTCTTTCCTCCAAGACGCTGCTCCATCTCCTTAGAACGCTCACCTGCAAAAACAAGATGGGTATGACAGTCAACAAATCCCGGCATCACCAAAGAGTTTTCTGCATCTATGATATCTGAACAATCCGGGTAGTTATGTATAATCTCCGAAGTGGTTCCTGTCTCAAGAATCAAACCGTTTTTTATAGCAACAGCACCATGGGAAACAGCTCCCAAAGGACCAGCGCCTGCACTGCTCTTTTCAAGAGTGAGAAGCTGTGAGCTATTAATAATAATAGTATCAGCAGACATAGCTGCAGCCCCGTCTAAAAAACCAGTCATCAGACATTTTTCCTTACATAGGCAAAAAGCCGTTTATGTGTTTTTGAAATTACATCAATGAGTAAATCAGCTTCTTTTAACACTTTACTGACAAACTCTTTATTGTTAACCTCTGGTAAATTAATTCTGATATTCAAATATGCTCCTTCACCTGCAGTATTCGCCTGACTCACACCGACAAAAGCATCTGATAAAGCATTTTTATTTCCTCTTTTAAGAACTGTTTCTGCAAGGGTAATAATTTCTCCACACAGCCTTAAAGTATCCAGAGGAACAAGTGTAATGGCTTTGGCCGCTTCCTCTATGGCTTTTAATCTGACAAGAATCTCATTATCTTTCTTCTTTGGAAGTCTCAAAGCACTTATATAATTATTAAATGCATCTGTATCGGCCTCAACCAACCCTAAAAGCTCAACTTTTAGTTCCTGAGCCCTGATCGAAATATCTTTCATCTTTTTGTTACTGCGTTCGTATCCTTTTTTTCCGAAAGTCAGATTGGCAACCATGGATGTTAACCCGGCAGAAAGTGCACCGCTTAAGGCAGAAACACTTCCACCCCCGGGAGCCATAGAATCAGAAGATAACTCATCAATAAAATTGGAGATAGTCAGAGTTGTAAGGACCTTCTCTTCTCCACTGACAGCATATTCAACAACCCTTTCCTTTGGTTCAAATGAACTTGTATCATTAAGGCCCAGAGAAAGTACGGCTGTATGAATTATCTCTTTTTCCGGTATACCTGTATTTTTTCCCATCTTCTCAAGATAATATTTTCCGGAATCCAGAAGAGCCTCTCCCGGAAGAAGTCCTATAGCCTCACTTCCTGTTACCCGTACACCCCGCTTTGCCGCCTCTTCGGAAACTATATCAAAAGCCATATGAAGGCCTGTTTCATGAAAGTTGGTTAGATTCATAGTAACCTGGGCATATCCGTATTCATCAATGTACCAGCCTCCTGCCTGACAATTACTTAAACGCCCTGGAACTTTTACAGCCTTTCCTTTTTCATCCCTGATAATTGACCCTTTACTATCACGCTTTGCTCTGCCTTTCTCCCTTACCGTCAAGGCAATATCACTTGCTATTTTTTTATCTCCGGTGGAAAGATTTATATTATAGGCAAGAAGAAAGTCTCTGACACCTATTGCAGTTACCCCTGCTTTTGAATTAAAAACAGCCGGTCCATAGTCCGGTTTAAAATCCGGAGATTTAAGCTTCTCTTCAAGAGCTTCATATTCTCCATTCCGAATATCGGGCAATCTCACCCTCTCTTTCTGTTTTGCAGATTTAGCGTATAGAAAAACTGGAATACCTAATTCTTCACCAGCTCTGGAAGCAAGCTGTTCTGCAAGGACAAGACATTCTTCTGCACTTATTCCACTTAAAGGAATAAAAGGGAAAACATCTGTAGCACCCATTCTGGGGTGTTCACCTGTCTGTCGACTCATATCAATAAGCTCCGCAGCCTTTTCCATTCCTCTGAAACCTGCTTCCACAATAATATCTGCATCTCCGGCAAAGGTGACAACGGTTCTGTTTGTATCAAAACCCATATCAACATTCAGGAGTTTAATTCCTTCTACTGAAGTAATTGCCTCTGTTATACTGTTTATTACAGAGCTATCCCTTCCTTCACTGAAATTAGGTACACATTCAACAAGCTTTCTCATATTTTACAGCACTCCCGGAATATTAACTTTCTTTTTCTTTGCAAAATCAATGGCTTCAGGATAACCTGCATCCACATGTCTGAAAATACCAAAACTTGGATCGGAAGTAAGAACTCTATTTAACCTAAGCTCTTTATCCTTTGTACCTGTAGCCACAATAACCTGCCCTGTATGGGTGGAATTTCCTATTCCTACACCCCCGCCGTTATGGATAGAGACCCAGTCGGCACCGGAAGCTACAGAAGACATTGCATTTAATAAAGGCCAGTCTGCAATGGCATCACTGCCGTCAAGCATATCCTCAGTTTCCCTGTTGGGAGAAGCAACCGAACCAC
>CBDVAD010000329.1:0-4444 GCA_965371875.1 uncultured bacterium | reverse complement strand
AAATCCACTCAATAATTACTCTTATCGATGATATTGCCAGCAGAACTAACTTACTTGCAATTAATGCCTCCATAGAAGCAGCTCATGCAGGTGAAAAAGGTAAAGGTTTTGGAGTTGTAGCCGGAGAAATTCGAAAACTGGCAGAAAATACAGAAGGTAATGTGCGAAAAATATCAGAATCATTAAAAGCCATTACAGATGAAATAAACAAAGCTCTTACAACCAGCAGTGAAAGCAGTGCCGCATTTAAAAATATTACAGAAAACGTAACTGATGTTACATCAGGCCTTCATGAGATATCAGCCAGTATGGAGGAACTTTCATTTGGGAAACAGGAAATACTCAGGGCGACAACAGACCTGATGTCCTCCAGTCATGAAATAAGCTCGTTTACAGAAAATATGAAGAATAAAGCTGATACAATAAATAACACTATGGTTATGGTAAGAAATACTTCCGGTAAAACTCTGGAACATATGGAAGATATTAATTTTGCTGCTGAAGAACTGAACAAAATTTTCATGCAGGTAACAACCCTTGTTCAGCAAAATCTGTTGAATACAGATCTTCTGGGGCAGAGTTTAGGTAGTTTCTATTCGGATCAGATAGTTGAAGAAGATCATTCAAAAATGGATATAGGTATAACCTGGAGTGATATGCTGTCAGTTAAAAACGAAAAAATTGATAATCAGCATAAATGGCTTGTGGATAATATCAACGGATTTCTTATTGCTATGATGGAAGGGGAAGGTCTTAATAAAATAGAAGAGATGCTCGACAAACTTGGAGAGTACGTTGTATTCCACTTTTCAGATGAGGAAAAATATTTAGAAAGTATTAATTACCCAAAACTGGAAGAGCATAAAAAGGTACATATTAATTTTGTGAATGAACTTGGCGAATTAAAGGCTGTACTGCTTGAACAGGGGCCAAGTCCCGAACTGGCAATAGTACTTCAGGAAAAAGTAGCTCTTTGGCTGATAAATCATATTACAGTTACTGATATGGATTATCGACATTTTTTTGAAAATCAGCAATAGAGACTACTTTCACAATAAAATAATAAATATACTATTTTTCTCAAAAATATAGCAAAAAAAGTGTTGCAATATCTATTATTTGTATTATAACTTATAAAGGTATCGTTGTATATTTTGATTATAAATTTACGGAGGCTCTTATGCAAATAGATGAATTACTTGAAAAAAAAGGATTATCTGTTGAAACAATCAATATAAATGAAAAACTGATCACAGCAATAAAAGTAATGAACGATAAGCATATTGGTGCACTGGTTACCATTGATGATAATGGCGATATTGCAGGTATTATAAGTGAAAGAGACTTGCTGATGGTTTGTAGTGATTGTACTCCGGATCAAACCGTTAAGGACCAAATGACCCCTAAAAGCAAACTTGTTACCCTTAAAATGGAAGATACCCTTCGAATAGCTATGACAATTTTTACCGAAAAAAAGATCAGACACCTGCCTGTACTTAAAGGTGAAAAACTTGCTGGAATTATTTCAATTGGTGATGTTGTTAAAGAACTGCTTGAGGTTGTTGAAGAGGAAAATAAGTATCTGAAAGAATATGTTATGGGACAGAATACCTGATCTGTAATTATATTTTATTTTCTATATTCTTTGGAATTTTTGATTCCTCAAATTGACAATAACTGACAAAATAACTAAGCTACTTCTACTATTGATAAAGGTAGCCCAGACAGCACTTATCAGTGTGTATCCTCCGGTAAAAAAGGGGGGAAATATATTTATTCAGGGAAATAATAATGAGACAAAATAAATTCGGGAAAAATAAACTATATCTTTTATTCTTAACAGTTCTTCTGGTAGTTTCAGTAGAGACTCTGACCGCAGGAGGAACCAGGGAGCAAAGTGAGGAAATAAAAATTACAGTTGCTGTTTTAAAGGGTCCCTCAGGAATTGCCGCAACAAAACTTCTTGGTGATAACTTTCAACCTGGATTTGGTGTTAATATTGAGTATATAATACTATCTTCTCCCCTGGAGGCTGTAGCCAAAATGACCAGTGGGGAGGTAGATGCAGTTTTTTTACCTGTTAATATGGCAGCCAAGCTATATACAAAAGGACCCAAATTTAAATTGGCTGCTGTAAGCGGCCTTGGATCACTATTCATGGTATCTACAGATAACTCAATTATTAATTGGAAAGATCTAAAAGGAAAAACCATCTACCTGACAGGGAAAGGTGCTACACCAGACTATCTTCTCAGGTATCTGCTTCTTGAAAACGGTCTTGATCCCGAAAAAGATGTTAAACTTGATTTTTCAGCCCAGGCCCCCCAGATTGCCCAATTGATGATTGCAGAAAGAGCTGAAACATCTTTTATCCCCCAGCCTTTTGTACTTCAGATCGAAATGAAATCGAAAGAGGCCAAAACTGTACTGGATCCACAGAAAGAACTATTACGAATACGGGGTGGAGAACAGGCATTTCCATTTACTGCTTTTGCTATTAGCCCTAGACTCTATGAGGACAGACCTGAGGCTGCTGCCGCTTTAACAGAAGCTCTGGGTGAATCTATAAACTGGACATTAAAAAATCCTGAAGAGGCATCTCTGATAATTGAAAATTTTGGAATTATGAGTGCAGCCATTGCAGAAAAAGCAATACCTGTTTCCGGTATTGAATATGTCCCTGCTTCCCGGGCACAGGCTAGTGTCGAAGATTTTCTTAATATGATGCTTGAATTGGATCCCGTTTCTGTAGGAGGCAATCTGCCTGATGAAGGTTTTTACTTCAGTAAATGAAAAAAGACTGATCGGGTTACTTTCAACACTGGTTTTGCTGCTCGTGTGGAAAGTAATCTCCATTAGAATAGATGCAGATATTATCCTTCCTCCTCCGGAAGATGTGATTCTCCGTCTGGCTCTGATTACACAAAATAAAAGTTTCTGGCAGGCAGTAGGAAACACAACGGCTCGTACTTTGTACGGTTTTATACTCTCTTTCAGTGCCGGATTTATCACGGGAATTGCCTGTGGCACCAGCACCAGGATAAGTGCCGCTTTATCCCCCATCATATCTGTTATCAGAACCATTCCTGTAATGTCCGTAATACTTATAGCAATGATTTGGTTTAAAACAGATATGGTTCCTGTTTTTGTCTGCTTTCTAATGATATTTCCTATAATAACAGCAAATGTCTCTCAGGGGATTAGTGAAGTAGATAAATCACTCATTGAAATGGCTTCTGCCTTTAAACTCAGCAAATCCAATATACTGTTTCATATAACGATTCCATCAACAATACCTTTTGTTCTGGCAGGTGTCAGAGCAGCAGTCGGTGTAGCCTGGAAATCTGTAATTGCAGCAGAAGTCCTGAGCCAACCAATAAAGGCTATTGGAACAGGAATTCAGTTTTCACAGATGAACCTTGAAACAGCAGAAGTAATGGCATGGACCGTTCTTGCTGTTATTCTAAGTAAAGTTTCTGAATTTGCAGTTGAGCTGATAATTGAAAGTCGAAAATGGAGATCTCCAAAATGAGGACCCGTGGAATAATACTAAAAAATATTTGCTTCAGCTATTCAAACCAGAATATTTTCAGAGATTTTAATATTGAAATTCCTGCATCAAAGGTAAGTGTAATCCTGGGTCCTTCAGGATGCGGCAAATCTACACTACTCAATATTATTCATGGTATTCTTACTCCTGACAGCGGAGTAATTGAGAAGGATAAAGGCAATGAAATCAGCTATCTTTTTCAGGAACCACGGCTTCTCCCATGGAAAACAGTAGGTCAGAATATTGAATTGATACTTAAAAATTATTATGACCACAAGCAAAGACAAAAAATAACCAGACATTATCTTGAAATAATCGGATTGAATAATTTTATTGACTACTACCCTTCTGAATTATCAGGAGGAATGCGCCAAAGGGTGGCAATTGCCAGAGCCTTTGCCTATCCTGCAGAAATTATACTCATGGATGAACCATTTCAGGCTCTGGATCCAGGACTAAAGCTGAATCTGACAAGATTGTTCTCCTCTCTTTGGATAGAAGACAACCGGACATCTCTTTTTGTAACCCATGATATTACAGAAGCTATCTTTCTTGGAGATGAAATATTTGTACTCTCCTCAAAAAAACCAAGTACAATAGTTGACCATATTATTAACTCTGTCCCCAGGGGAGAGAGACACCCGGAAGCTCCTGAATCTCTTAAAATTGAGGCCAGACTCTATAGTTTATTAATTAATAAATAAATACGACCTATTTTTATTCATTACAATAATTTTTATTTGTTTGTGCTGCAATTTCTTTTGCTTATTTCATATTTATTGTGACAAATAGTTGATTTTTACACCTATCTCTATTAACATCCCACGTGTTATCATTCTAATATTTATAGAATGATAAAATTACTATAAAACCAAAAGGAACCTGTAGGAGAAT
>CBDVAD010000328.1:0-4447 GCA_965371875.1 uncultured bacterium | reverse complement strand
GATGAAAGATTTGTTACAGGGGCTGTTCCCCAAAAACAGTATTACAGGGAACTGGCAGAATCGAAGATTATTTTCTCCCCTTTTGGTTGGGGAGAGGTTTGCTTTCGTGATTTTGAAGCGATCTTTGCCGGTGCAATGCTGATAAAACCGGACATGTCCCATCTAAAGACCTGGCCCGATATCTATATACCCAATGAAACGTATATTCCTGTAAAATGGGATGGTTCGGATCTTCTGGAAAAAACCGGTTATTATCTGGAAAATCATACAGAGCGTATGAGAATTGCCAAAAATGGATGGGAGCAGTATCAGAAAGAAATTTCACTAATGGATGAAAGGCTGGAATCCATCCTTCAGTCAATCATGGACTTATAAACAGCTCTGTATCCCTCTCCCATCTGAGTCAGGGAAAATTCTTTATCAATCAGCGTTCTGCTGGATTCTCCCATACTTAGAGTTCTATTACGGTCTGCCAGCATCTTCCCAAGAAAAGCAATGGCTTCTTCTTCTTTTTCAAACAGATACCCGTTTTCACCTTTTTTAACCAGGTCGCAATTGCCGGGCACATCACTTAGAAGAAGTGCACACGAGGCATTCATCGCTTCCAGAACTCCGAAAGGGAGGCCTTCCCAGCCTGATGTTGAAAGATATATAAGGGTTTCCTTCAAATACTTTTCAACATCCTCTTTCTCAACCCACCCTGTCACTTTAATGTTTTTTGATGTCAGTTTTGCCTTATATCCTGCATCTCCATCTCCCACCCAGAGGAAATCTACATCATCTTTATCAAAAGCAGATGCAATACGGTTAAACATATCCGGATTTTTCTGTTCATTTGCAATTCCGACAAATGTTATCAGTTTGGGATGCAGCCCTCCGCTGTGTGAGCGGGGTTCTACACCATTGGAGACCCATTGGGCTTCTATTCCCATCTCTCTGTAAAGTTTTGCCTCAGTTTCACCACATCCCACTATCTTTCCGCCAAAAGAGTTCCCAATTTTTTCCAGACGCCGATACATATTTATCTTTTTTTGACTTATATCTGTTCGTATAAATGCCGGGCAATGAGGTGTATAAATGACCTTTTTTATACCAAGAAGTCTGCATGCAGCTCTCCCAAGGAACCCTGCTTTGGAAGAATGGAGATGGATAACCGCATTTTTATATTTTTTAAGGACTTTAACAAGGTAAAATAGTGCTCCAAGGTCTTTAATTGGGTTTATTTCACGACCTGCATATTTCCAGTTAATAAACTGAACATCAGGTGGAAATTTCTTTCGAACATTCATTATGGAGTCGACCCACATCCGGGAGCCATGGATAATAATATGTTGATCGTCTTTCAGTTCATGTGTTATATTTATTATTGCAGTCGTAACACCGGAAGCGAAAGGTTCTATTACATGTATTACTGTCATGAACCGATACTAGAAGAAGGCATCTGCGTTGTCAATACACATAGTAAGGTTAGGAAGATAAATGAATCGTAAGCGAAGGTACTTTGTTAAGAGCATTCTAATGGTTCTGGATGGGATAGCAATTTGCCTTACTTTTGTAATTTCGTATGTTTTAAGAAATGGAATCTACTTTAAAGGTCTGCAGCCCCTCCTGCCCTTCTACTTCTATTTTCCATATCTGGTTACAATACTGGTAGTGTGGCTTATTCTACTTAGATTATTTAATAATTATTCATTTTTACAGGGAACAATCTCCCTCAAATCCAGATGGTTAATTTTCAGGAATCTTATCCCTGTTGAAATAGTTGGGCTTTCCTCCCTTGGTATGATACTTTTTTTTACCAGAGATCTTAATATCAGTCGAACCTTCCTTCTTCTTTTTACAGTATTAAATTATTTTACTATTTCATTATTTAAACTGTTGATTTTATCATATTTCCGGGCCGGGAAAAATGCAAAAAGATACTACAGAAAGGCCCTTATAATTGGTCATAAAACCAGAGTAGATAATTTTTTGGTAGTACAAAAAAATATGCCGGAACTTCTTGTTGATGTGATAGTTTCCCCCGAATTTATTATTTCTGACAACACCGTTCTTAAAGATGAGGAATTACTGATATTTAACGATAAAATACGGAATTACATCTGGAATAATGTGGTAGATGAACTGATTTTTATTTACGATGATGTTGATATATCAAGATTTTCTTCTTTAATAACGGAATGTTCCCATTTAGGTTTAATGGTAAATTTGGCGCTGGATACCACTGGAATTGAGTTCCATAAAACAGAGATTGATGTTATTGGACCGTATAATGTTATTTCTTTTCAGAGCTACGATTATATACCATCCCAGAGGTTTCTAAAGCGAACCATGGATGTTATTGGTGGTTTTGTCGGAATAGTATTTTTTATTCTGCTATATCTTATTATTGCGCCTCTAATAAAAATATCCAGTAAAGGGCCTGTTCTTTTTTATCAGAAAAGAAAGGGTAAAAATGGAAGGGATTTTAATCTATACAAATTCAGAACTATGTATGCCGATGCAGAAGAGCGATTGCACGATTATGATAAGCAGAATGAGATGCAGGGTCATATGTTTAAGATTAAAAATGATCCCCGAATAACTCCCCTGGGCAGGTTCCTAAGAAAGTCGAGTCTTGATGAGTTCCCACAGTTTATCAATATAATTAAGGGTGAAATGAGTCTTGTAGGTACCAGACCTCCCACAGTAGATGAGTATGTATCCTATGAAACCCATCATAGACGGCGCCTGAGCGTCCAGCCGGGGCTGACGGGGATGTGGCAGGTCAGCGGACGTAATGAAATTACAGATTTTGAGAAAATTGTTAAACTGGATACTGACTATATTGATAATTGGTCTATCTGGCTTGATTTAAAAATTATTTTAAAAACATTTGTTGTAATGTTTACAGGAAGGTAATAACTGTTATGATGCAAAACTATTTGCGATTTTGGATACTTGTTTTAATTATTATGGTTTTTGGAGTTTTTTTTACTTTTGCAGAAGAGGCACCATCAGAGGAGTATCTGGCATTTGATTTTACCGGCTCTCTTACGGCTGATTTTAATTACCCCATGCTTTCCGGACAGCCGGACCCAAAGAGTTTTTACGATGAAATTAGAGCAGCCATGGATTATCGGTCGCCCTGGTTTGATATGTTGATCGATTGGGGCATGAAAAATGATGGCAAGTACAATGCAGAAGAACAGTACTTTGGAGGTCGGTATTTTGCCATGCATGATACCAGAATAGATATCCATAATCCAGACGATAATTTTAATATTAAAGTGGGGAGAGGTCCCCATAAAGATGTGGTGGACAGCCCCTATTCTGTCTTTATCAATTCTACAGATATACCGGCCTTTCATATTGAGCTTTCATATAAAAATGACTTCTTTTTTTATACAACCCGCTGGGTGCAGTTGACTTCCAATTCGAAGTATCGATATTTGGATGATGCAGCAATAAATCCATTTCTTGATTCTCTTTTAGGAACACTTAATTATGATGAATGGACAAGCACTTATACTGGAGAATGGCTCGATAAAGGTGCAAATTTTAAAACTTATGGAATCAATCTTAATAATTGGAGAATCGGGTTCCAGGATGTTGTTATCTATATTGACAGACCCTTTGACCCTGAGTATTTTTTCAACCCCATGCCTCAGTATTTTGTACAGCTAATAAATACTGCAATGGGAAGACCCTGGTCCCAGGCGGGGAATGCAAAAAGTTATATGGGGTTTTTCACAGACAGAACAGAATCTGACAGCTATTTTACAGCCCAGATTCTCATGGATGATCTTAATGCCAGTTTTTTCCCTGGATTTGATCAATCCAGTGCCATCAAGACCAAGATTGCATGGTCCCTTGCAGGGTGGAAAGATTTTAATTTTGGGAGAATTGGAATTTATCATGGTGGTGCTACAAAATATACCTTTGAAGCAACTTATACAGCGCATCATTTTAATACATATTGGGATGATCCCGGTTTTATTAATATACCCTATAGTATCTTACCTTATGAAGCTACATATGCACCTGCAACAGAGTATTTAACTGAAGATGGGGAGCCAATGGCGATTGATTATACCGAGAATTACTTTGGTTACAAATATGGGGAAAACAATATTGCATTTATGGTCGATTACCAGAATCTCTTTTTTAGTAAAACACCCTATGAGTTTGGACTTTACTCTTCTCTGGAGTGGGTCTTAAACGGTGCAAAAAGTCCGGCAAATCCCTGGCATGAGTATTATAGTGGTACTCAGACAGATGAAAAAATTGTTCTCCTTGATGGAACTGTGGAGAATCTAATTATATTAAGTACAGCTATTAGAAAACCAATTGGAAGAAATTTCGTTCTTAATTTCGATCTTATTGGAGGAGTTGCTATAAATGCAATGAAGCTTATATTTGTCACTCCTGTGGATAGTGAAGATGTTGAATATGAAGGCTGGTTTGA
>CBDVAD010000327.1:0-4447 GCA_965371875.1 uncultured bacterium | reverse complement strand
TCCATACTTACAACCGGCTTATCTGCCAGATACTCCAGTGTAACATTAAAATCAGGATCATGATTGCCTAATTCTTTTAGTATCTCACCCAGAGATTCTTTTATCACCTTATGATCCTGACCTGGAACGGTCCGTATATCAATGTAAGCAACAGATTCTCCAGGCATTACATTTAGTTGAGGTGGTTCCGGTGGTGGCGGAGACTGAATAACAGTAAATGTTACAGAAGGCCAGCCCAGATACTCATCTTCTCCAAACTTTTTTTTCTGTTTTTTTTCAAACTCCTCAAAGGCAAGAATTATTCTGGCAAGCCTTGTATTGGGATTTATTCCTGCATGCGGCATTGCGCCATGGGCCATTTTACCATGAATTATCAACTTTATTCGAAGTGCACCCTTCATGCTGATACATAGTTGATTTTCCTCAGGCTCCGGGACAAGACAGGCATCAACGTTGTCTGCATGTCCCTGTTTTATAAAATCCTGAACACCAAGCATTAAATCTTCTTCATCACAGAGGATGCCCAGTACTATTTTGCCATTAAAACCAACTCCGGATTTCAGCAGGGCTTTTACAGTCAGAAGATTTACAGCTACTCCAGCCTTCATATCACATGATCCTCTGCCATAGATCTTTCCATCTTCTATTTCTGCACCAAAGGGATCGTGCTTCCAAAGGGATCTGTCCCCCTCTGAAACAACGTCTGTATGTCCTTCAAACATGAGTGTCCGGCCCGGCCTCCCGGAATCAATCTTAAGAATGATATTTTCCCTTCCAGGAAGAACCTCATTGATTTCAGGTTCAAGTTGGAGCTCACGACGAATCCAGTCTACAATGAACGCCGCAACCCCTTTCTCTGTATTTCCGGTTTCAGGACGAATAACAGAATCAATCTTTATCAGACTCCTCGTAAGCTCCACCAGCTCATCTTTATCTATGAAAGAAAGGAGCTTCTTCTCTTTTTCATTAAGCATTGGAAACCTTCCTGTTTCTGTTAACAATCTCCATAGATCTTACAAGCTTTGAAATTGCATCATTTACAGGTGTTTCAATTCCAAGCTTTTCACCCTCCCTGACTATGGCATAGTTAATAAAATCTATCTCTGTCATACTTCCACGATCAAAATCCTGAAGCATGGAAGACCGGTTCAAAGCTGTTTTTTCAGATACATCATAAACAACCTGTAAAGGATCTGTGTAACTAAGCTTTATTCCCTTTTTTTCTGCAACTGCAACCGCTTCCCTGACAAGGTCTCCCATTAAAGACTTCATATCAGGATAATCAAGAAGTTTTCCATTTTCGAGACCGGAAATAGCCGTAACAGCATTTATTCCAACATTAATAACAAGCTTGCTCCAGACTAAATCTGCAATATTCTCTTCTATATGAGTTTCAAATCCGCTCTCTGAAAAAGCAGCTACTACTGATTTCAGCTTGTCATTTTCCATATCTGACATACAAATATGAGTAGGACCGTTACCTGCATGGCGAATATTTCCAGGGCTCAGAAAGGTTGCTCCCTGAGAGGTAACACCTGCTGCGGTTCTTTCTTTACCAAAATATTTTCGTATAAGTACTTCATTACCCAGACCATTCTGCAAAGTAAGAGCAATGGTCTCCTGTTTTGCATATTTACTAAACTGTTCTGCCACTGCATCAGTTGCAGTGGATTTAACAAAAATTATCATCAGATCAGATCCCGACACATCCTGTGGATTTGAGGATGCCAGGGGGTGTGCAGTTATTTTTTCTCCTGTGGCCGATTCCTCAATAACCAGACCATTTGAATTGATCATATCAACATGGGCCTTATTGATATCATACAAAACAACATCATTCCCGGCCAGTGATAATTTACCACCATACAGAGAACCCATGGCCCCGGCGCCGATTATTGATATTTTCATATTCTTTCCACTCCTCTATCTGCTTTCCCGCTAATTTCAGAATATCCGGGAATTCCATAGGCTGTTTCTGCACTTTTTACAGCATTGACAATCGCCTCTGCCATTACATCTGCGGCAATGGCACCTACTGCTGTTGGATTACTCTTTACTCCACCAGTCGCCATGCAGAAAATAGTATCACCATCTGTCATCGTATGAATAGGATTGATAGCCCTTGCAAAACCGTCATGAGCCATCATTGCCACCTTTGTTGCTTCCACCTTTGAAAAATCTGCATTTACAGCTATGCATCCAATTGTAGTATTACTGGAAAGTGCATTCCCAATACTGTCTTCAGAAGAAGAAATAATTGACATTGTATCTGCAAGATTTTTCTTTTCTTCATCCAGAACTCCTGCTATAATTCTACCCGTAAAGGGACAGATAACATCTCCAAAGCAGTTAACAGCAACTATAGCACCTACTATCAGTTCTCCAACCTGTCTGCTGGCAGTCCCGATACCACCCTTCATAAAATATTCGGGTCCATTTATCCTTCCAATCGCGGCTCCTGTACCAGCCCCGATATTACCTTCAAGTTTATTATTTCCCCTTGCATTCATGCATGCTTCATATCCCATCGCCTTATCCGGACGCACCTTGTAATCACCTACAAAAAAATCAAACAGTACTGCTCCCGGGACTATAGGAATAACACCTACTCCTACATCAAGCCCAATGTTTCGTTCTTCAAAATACTGCATTACACCGGAGGCTCCATCCAGACCGTAGGCACTTCCGCCCCCCATATAAACAGCATGAGCTCTGGTTATAAGATTAACCGGATCAAGACTGTCCAATTCTATTGTTCCGGGTCCGCCTCCTCTCACATCAACACCAGTTACGGCACCTTCATCACCACACATAATTACTGTACAACCTGTTCCTGCTTCTGTGTTCTGGGCGTGTCCGACTTTTATACCGGGGACATCGGTGATTGAATTCTTCATACTGACTCCACATTGTTCGTTTGTTCCATAGTAGCACAGGTATATACATGATGGCAAATATAGAAATCGAGTACATTTTTTTTATGGGTGTCACCCCGCCAGAGAAGATACACCGGCACAGAGAAGATCCAACGCGGGGCCGGGTATGAGGAATCGGTACGATTCCAAACCCGGAATTTAAATAATACATTCTGAATATATCATTAGCAATTAACGGGCTTTGCGGGGGTATCGTCGGTTATTGCATGGGCGCGATAAATCGGCCCCTACAAAACCGACCGCCTTCGGCGCCCCTACAATCCCTGACATTGCCGGATTAAATGGTTTAATCCTTATCTAAAATTCGCTTTCCTATTATTCGATATATTTCTTCTTTATCTCTTTTCCCGATTCCCCATATTTCAATAATCTCTATCTGAGAAGGAGTAATCAATCGATAAACAATTCTAAAGCTTTTTTTTGCAATATATATTTTGTAAAACCCTGTTAGATCAATATTATGTCTATGTCCTAATTGTTCGCCTAACAGTGGTTTATCTGATAATTCATCAAGCTTCTTATTCACCAGTTTTTTTATGCTGCCATCTAATTTTTTGTAATCATTTTGAGCTTCAGGGATTAACTCAATTTTACAGCTCATATATCTTCCCGGATTTCATCCCAGGATTTATTATTTTTCGGATTATAATTTGACAGCCTGGTTTCAAGCATTGATTTAATTTCCATCTGCTCGAATAATTCTTCAAGAGTATGAAGGTGTTCATATTCTTCAAATGAAAGCATTACAGCCTCCATACTATTATTTTTTAGAATATATAGAGCTTCACCAGTTTCTGAAACTTCCCGTACTCTTTTTGTAAGTTCCTTCTGTAGTTTAGTGACAGGTATCATTTGATTTGTTTCCAATAACATAACAACCTCCTGTACATAATATAATACATAGAATATTACGTAGTCAATAGTATTGACCTATTCTATTTTAAACGAAGGCCCAGGAAGGGATAAAGGTTGGCTCACCTTTTCTAATAGTATCTTCAAGTCTCGAATAATAATTTGAATGGGTTTGAGATCTTAGCTTCAGTATAAGTAGCTCAGATTGATCATTGTCGATGATCTTTTCAATTACTTTTTCCAGACCTGGAACATGAATCTGATTGTACTGCTTATATCCTTCAATGAACCTAAAAGATTTTTCAGAATAATCTGATTCAGATTTTAATTCATATTCTATATTCAATAAGTCTTCAAAGTAGAAACCTTTTTGGGCAGAAGAAAAATCAATTAGAAAAATTTGATTATTTTCAATAACTAAATTTCCGGAATGCAAGTCTCCATGCAGCAAACCAAGTTCTGATCGAAAATCAGTAATAGAGAATTCCTGCATAAGATTATGAAATCGCCCAATCATCAAACCAACATTATAAAAGTAATTAATATCTCTATTTGTTTTAAAACCATTTGTACCTGAAAGAGTTTCATAAATTATATACAAATGATTATTATATAAATCTGTACCAATAATTTTGTAAGTCTGAAAGCTTTTGGAATTA
>CBDVAD010000326.1:0-4475 GCA_965371875.1 uncultured bacterium | reverse complement strand
TTTATGAAGTATAAAACACCCCATATACGGCTATAAATGGCACTATGTTGGATACGTAATAACTTCAGGCGTACTGACAATTTAATACGCCAAAGGAATAGCAGGTAGAAAATGATACAGTTTAATAGGGCTTTAGATTTTGAATAAATACAAAAACTGTGAAATTTCTGAATATCCTTTGACGATAACCAGTAATTTACTGATTTTATCTAATCTCTGGAAACACCTATCCTTAGGTAAATGATAAAAGATTTCTATATTAATTCAGCTGGCTCTGTAATAGTGGTGGTGCAAGCTATATCAAATGGGTTTTTTCTTAATTTTACCTGCTATATCGCGAGGTCTTGCTTCAGGAATGGAATTGGTTCCTTGATGTGGACGATATTGATTATAATATTCCATGTAAGATTTCAAGATATTCCTCAACTGCTTCTCTGAGAAGATTACAAACCAGTCTAAACATTCCTGGCGGATAGATCTGATGAATCTTTCAGCATATGCATTAAGGTTTGGAGAGTAGGGCGTAGTCGCAACTCCTTTGATTCCATAATCCTGATAAGGGAAATACTTTAGCTCACCAGAATTATCATGGATTAAATATGAATCAGGATATAATTCTTCAAAATAATCGAATTGATTCCTTAAAAATCTGATGTTTGGATTCTGCGTAATATTGTAATGGACGATTTTTCTGGTTTTCAGCTCTATAATAAAGAAGACATAGAATCTTTTGAATCCAAATATATCAACTGTAAAGAAGTCGCAGGCAAATAAGGACTGCCAATGAGATTTCAAAAATTTACTCCATGAGTAATTTGGTTTTATTTCACCTGATTTCCTGTAATCCTGGATAACTTTCCTGATTGTCTCTCTGGATATATCAATGGAAATCTTTTCTAACTCATCTTTTATACGTTTAGAGCCCCAGAGATAGTTGTCAATTTTCATATTCATTATCAGATGTTTGATTGCTTTAGTAATTGGAGGTCTGCCTTTCTTTTTAGTTTTCGGTTTATCATAAGTCCAGTAATCCTTTATGGTTTTCTTCCATCTATACAGAATTGTCTCAGGAGTCACCAGAGTAAAATATTTTCTCGCTTTAGGATTGCTGATGAACATAGATCTGATAAACCATTTTCCCTGGATAGAGAAGGGTATTTTGATTTTCTTATCATCAAAATACCGTTTGTAACGCTGGTTCTCCTGCCATATTAGAGCAATCTTTGGAATTATTGATTATTCTGTTAATGATATAAAAGAGGATGAACTCAAGAAGATGAAGCAGTGATTTTAGTAACAGCATATTTTTATAATCGGTATCTTGGAATAAGGGTGAAATGACTTAATATTTCTTTGGCGGTAATTTATTGTCAGTACAGGGTAAAAACAGACAAGTCCAAAGCTGTACCTGATTAAGTATAAAGATATTGGTTGGGATGTCAATATACAAGTGCGGTAGATTGCTTTTTGTAATATGTGTGGGATGTAGAAAAATTACGCCATTCACTATCCCTATGGAAAATATACTGTATGACACCGCGCACGATCCATTTGATAATTTTATAAAGATTGAATTAAGGAATTAAAAAATTCAGTTGACCAAACATTAAGTTCAAATTCATCTTTTATAAACGGTGCAACATCTTTTCCAGCTTCGGCGAAGTCAATTGTAGAAATTTTATTTGTCAGTAACAACTTTAATTTGTCTAAAGATAAGTGTTCCTTTTTGCTCAGTTTACCGCTTTGTTTTAATTTAGCTTCCAGGTATTGTAGGTCCGGTGATATTTTTTTTCCCATATACCAGATAAAATCATAAAAATCTCTACCCTTAGCACGACCGCTTGGATAGTCTCTACTAATGATAGCATGCAGTTTCCCTGCAAAAAGAGAGGTAAGCTGAAGAATATTGTAACTAAATGGTATGGGATTTGTCAAAAAAAGTGTCTCATACATCCCTGAGGTTTGTGGCGGATCAGTATCAATTTCTATCTTAATTTTTAATAATTCATTTTTATGAGTACCAGCTGCTGGTAAATTGATATCATCAATTGAAATTAGAATTGCCAGTGTATTACCTTTAATAAAGGCCGACTCAATAGGTGTGTTAATTATTTTGTTAACCTTTTGTACCGAAAATTTTAATTCGTAGGACAATAATTCTTGCTCAATTCCTACTAAATACTTTTTAAGTGTAAAGTTAGAGTTTGGCACCAAAAGAGTAAAATCCATATCTTCTGAAAATCTATTTAATCCATGTCCAATCCTAAGCGCTGTTCCACCATAAAAAGCAGCTTTATAAAAAAACCCCTGTCGTGATAATCCAAGTAATGCAATTTGCTGCACAATTTCTTTCAATGCATTTTTATAATCCATCGGTGTTTGACAATTATAGGGTTCAAGCATTTCTAAAATAGCTTTATTCATCAGTGCTCCTCGTTTTCTGCTTGTAAACTGGCAATTGTCTGCTGTAGGTATATAGTATTTTTTCTTTTGTAAATTTCAGATAACCTGGTTAATAAATTTATATCCAGTTTTTTCAACTGCATAATATCGATACGCAATTCTTCTAATAAATAACGGTAAACTTCTGACTTCTCTTTAATCGTACTGAAATAAACCTTATCACATAAAGCTTTTTCAGGAGTAGCAATAAAAAAATTTCCAAGTTCTGTCCTGTAGTATTGTATACCGATTATATATTTCTGGATGGGTAGAAATTTATAGCTGAACATACCTATTGGTGTATTGAAAGATTTATCTCTTTTAAAACAGATACCAGTTATTCTTTCGACCCTTTCCGGTATAAATCCGTGAAATGACAAAGCGTATTCCATAGAAATGGCAGATGGTCCATATAGCATTCCTGATACAACTTCACGGGAATATTTTCTGTTATAATTTCGACCTAATATGTAAATCCCCTGCTTAATATGAATAAGATCTCCGTTTTTTGTCGAATGTTTAATTTTATCCCGGGGGGACTTATAATTTGCAAATAGACTCATCAAATAAGGTGTTGTAAAATATGGTAGTTTTTCTTGAAAAAGTATGTTTTCCATAAATTTAACGTCCTGTAGGGCCATATTCATTAACTATTCGCCTGTATATAGAATATAATACCATAATTAAGAAACAATACAACTGTTTTTAACCAGTATATAGAGAATATTCATATATACTGGTAATATATAGCAGGATTGTAGTTTGATTTTATAGATTACTAAGTTATAAGATAGCCTGGGATTCAAAAGGAATAGTTTCAAACTGCATTAATTCACTGGAAAATTCCAAGACTGCTGAAATATCATTCTGTGTCACATTAGGATAATTTTTAATTTTAAACCGACCCCGATATAGACCCTTTTATTTTTGTAATGTGGAAGAATTTCTATATTAAAATATTCAATTATCTGATGCACAATAAAAAAATCTAGAGGTTTTTCTTGCTATTAGCATTATGACCTTTATACTTAGAGTATATTTCAAATATCCCAAATAATATTGATAATCCAACGCGTGCTATGGTTTTTTTAACTTTCAGGCACTGCTCCGGTAATAATGATGGTGCAGCCCACCAAGAATTTGCCTTTTCTTAATACTTCCATCTCCGTTAAGGAATACTATTGATTCCCTGATGCGGCCTCAGATGATTATAATAATCAACATACTCAGTTAGAACTTTTCTTATCTGCTTTTCTGAAAACAGAAAAAATGATCCAAGACTTCTCGTCTTATACTGCCATTAACTCTCTCTTTATAAGCGTTCATGTTGGGAGCTGCCGGACAGATATTTACGCCTTTAATGTCGTACCAGCTGTAATCAATTAATGTAAACTGAGGAGCATTATCATAAATTAAAGTCTTCTTTTCCGGAAAGTCCTCTGATAACAGCTGAATCCTTTGTTTTACAAATTCTCTACATGGATTTTCGGTCAGATCAAATCGAACAATCTTCCTGGATTTCAGTTCCAGGATAATTAGCAGGTAGAATCGCTTTCCAAACAACGTATCAATTGTCATGAAATCCATACCGAAAAGGAAGTTCCAATGGGATTTTAAAAATTTCTTCCAGCTCCCAACAGGCTGAATCTTGCCCTGCTTCCTGAAAGTTTGGATAATCCGGTTTACTGTTGTTGGATTCAAGTCGGTTCCAGGCTTTTTGAGTTCATCAGCAATTCTATGACATCCCCATAGCTGGTTTTCCTGTTTCATTTGCATAATCAGATCTTTTATATCTTTGGACACAGGCTTCCTTCCGGGAGTATTGTGCTTATATGTCCAATATTCCTTAATAAATCGGCGTTGCCAGTCTAGAAGAGTTAAAGGTTTCACCAGTGTTAGATGTCTGATAGCTCTTCTGGAGAATTTAAAAATCAAAGAGAAGTATAGTCGATCACCTCGATTCAAAGTTGATTGTATTTTTTGCCGGTTAATCTGCCGCTTATAGATCTGATTTTCCTTTTTAAGGATCATCA
>CBDVAD010000325.1:0-4491 GCA_965371875.1 uncultured bacterium | reverse complement strand
GACAGTCTCTCCATGTAATGTAGAATAGCGTAGGAAGATCTAACAATATTCAAATAATCACTGATGGAGGGATAATGATATTCTCAAGAACATTTACCGGAATTCTGCTTCCCCTCTCTTTCTTCTGCCATATAACAAGCCTTATTCAGTATTTGATGTATCGTAAAGACCTTCTTGTACCCGAATACTGGCTTGTATCTATTATTCTTTTTTTAACAATCTCATTTGCACTATCTTTTACACTGGTTATTTCAAAAGCTGAATGGGTTACGCTGATAGTTTTCCTTCTTAAAGTAACCCTGATATATCTTGTAGGCTACCCAATGGGAAAGATTGTCCAAATTGAGATGGTTCTTCTTATCTCTCTGGTAATTGAGATAATGCTTTATCTTCCTCTCGCCTATGGTACAATCGTTTCTGCAGGATCAGTTCTGTTTATTGCTTCCATACAGCATTCTGTAATAATCTGGGGAAGGGAAATTCCCGCTCCCTCTTTGACTGACATTGTCCTTCTTATTATTTATCCAGTACTGTTTATTGTTATAACAGGAACCCTGAGGTTCTATGCAGTCTTAAATGATGAAAAAAGTGAATCCCTCCAAAGGCTTAACAAAGCTATCCAGCAGATAACAGATGCAAACATGGGCTTTCAAAATTATGCATTCAGTGTGGAAAAGGAATCTACAGATAAGGAAAGAAAAAGAATAACAAGAGAGATCCATGATATTGTTGGTTATACACTTACGAATCAGAGTATGATGCTTGAGGCTTCTGTTATTCTGATAGAAAAAGATATAATGCAGTTGAAGAAACTTTTATACCATGCCAGAGATCAGGTAAAAGAGGGAATGGATGATGTAAGAACCACTCTCCATGAGCTGAGGGCTGTAGAAGAGCCTGAGACACCAGGGACCAATGCTGTTATACAGCTTGCAAGAACATTTGAAGAGATAACAGGAGTAAAGGTTGAAGTAAATTTGACAAATATGCCCCATTCACTTGATAAAAATCTAAACAGAACACTAATTAGAATAATTCAGGAAGGGATGACTAATGCACTCAGACATGGTTCAGCTAATGAGATTCAGATAGTTTTCTGGCAGGGTGAAAAAAATATAAATATGTCCATTCGCGATAATGGTACAGGAGCAAAAAAAGTGAAAGAAGCGATAGGATTTAAAGGAATAGAGGAAAGATTGAAACCTTTCGGCGGCAGCATTGAGGCTGACAATACTATTGACGGATTTAGACTTCTTGTTACAATTCCATTTACTGAGGAGACTGTAAGTGAAAAAGGATGAAGTACGAATTGTACTGGTTGATGACCAGCTTCTTTTTGTAGAAAGCATTAAAGCGGTTCTTGAGAATGTGACCGAAGATTTTAAAGTAGTAGGAATGGCTGGTAATGGAATAGAGGCCATTGAATGTGCCGAACAGTTTAAACCGGATATTATACTGATGGATGTGCGAATGCCGGAGATGGATGGGGTTGAAGCCACCAGAATAATCCATGAAAAATTTCCTGATATTCATATTATGGTACTGACTACCTTTGAAGATGATGAATATGTAGGAGAGGCTTTAAAATATGGAGCTGCCGGGTATCTTCTTAAAAATATTCCACCTGCAGAGCTTATCTCTTCAATCCGCGCAATGATGGATGGAGCTATCCTTATCCATCCCAGTATCGCCAGGAATCTCGTCACTAAAGCATACAGTGATTACGAACATAAAAATACAGAAATAGAGAATACGTATCCCTGGCTGGCAGATCTGAATCGTCGGGAAAAAGAGATTCTTCTGCTAATGTCAGAAGGACTTAATAATAGAGAGATCTCAGACAGGTCCTTTATTGCCGAACAGACGGTGCGCAACTACGTCAGCAGGATATACAACAAAATAGGAATAAGTGAAAGAACCAAGGTCAATAAGCTTGCCAGAAAAATAAGACCTGAACTTGAACACTTTTAGACATTTTTGTGTTTTTAGATAAATAGTACAATTTAAGTACAAATTGAGTACTATAATGTTATTATAATAACTTGCTTCCTCTCTCCACTCACTCTAAACTAATATCAAAATCCTTAGGAGGAATTATCAATGAAAAGAACAATTCTTAAAAGAGGTATTGCTACACTCATGTTATTACTGATTTTAGCAGTTCCCTCCATCTTCGCCGGCGGAGCCACAGAAGATAGTAAAAGTGAAGATGTTGTAACAATTACAATGGGTTCATGGAGAACAGATGATGTAGCACAGATGAATGCAGTTTTCGATGCGTTTTCAAAAAAGTACCCAAATATCAAAGTAAAGTTTGATCCCACAAACCCACCTGATTACAATGCAACCTTAAGACTTCAGCTTGAAGGCGGAATAGGTCCGGATGTAATGTATTCAAGGTCATACGCAACTGGAATGCAGCTTTTTGAAGATGGATATCTTGCCAATCTTTCCGGCCTTGCAGGAATTAATGACAACTACACTGTTGGAGCAAAATCACCATGGGCAACACCAAGTGGAAATTCTTTTGCTATCCCCTTTGTAGCAGTTTCCCATGGTATCTACTACAACATAGATATGTTTAACGATAATGGCTGGAAGATTCCGGAAACATGGGAAGATTTCATTTCTCTATGTGAAACTGTCAAGGCAGCTGGAATTACCCCTTTAGCAAACTCTTTAGGAGACGAATGGGATATTGCAGAAGTAGTATTTATGAACATTGCACCCAGTTTTATTGGCGGATACGAAGGAAGACTTGAATACGATAATGGAGAACGAAAATACAATGATGACCAGGTTGTAGCACTTTTCCAGGCAATGGCAGATCTTGAACCATACCTTCCAGAAGGATATGAAGCTCTTACCTATAACGATAATATGGCAATTTTCATGATGGGAAATGCAGCAATGTATTTTGATGGATCATGGACAGCAGCTGCATTCGAAGCAGAAGATACCTCCTTTGACTGGAGCGTTTTTGCTGTTCCTGCTCCAAAGGGAAAAGATGCTCATGTAACATTTCATGCTGATGCAGGTATTGCTATCAATGCAGCCACTGAACACAGGGCAGAAGCAGAAATTCTTCTTCAATGGCTAGGTAGTGCTGAAGGTGCTTCTGTACTTGCAAACTCACTTCCTACAGGATTCTTTCCAATGTCTAATAATGCAGTTACCATTGAAAATCAGTATGCTGATGCTTTTATCAAATTAAATGAAGGCAGAGGGCTTGATGTCAGATGGCCATGGCCAAACCTTCTTGGAGGAGAACCAAGTGGATATGAACTTATAATGACCGGTTCTATTGGGGTTATTAAAGGAACTATGACAGCACAGGAAGCTGCAGATGCATTCCAGAATGGTCTCGCAGAATGGTATCCACCAGCACAGAATTAAACAAGCTTAAAAAGGCAGGACATGTTTATGTCCTGCCTGTATTCAGGAGAAAATAATGGTTCTTAAAAGCCTGGGCCAAAAGACAGGACAGACAGTATTGGGGAACAGAAAGAAACAGGAGATGATGTGGATATTGTATCTGCTTCCAGGCCTGGTAATTTATGCACTGTTTATGGCTTACCCTCTTTTTAATTCAATGCGTCTTAGTTTTTTTACCGGTTCAGGATATATATTAAATGACTTTATAGGGTTTGATAATTATAAAGCACTATTCTTTAATGAGAGAATTTCCTCGAGATTTTTTGGTGCATTTAAAAACACCTGGATCTTTTTTGCTGTCCATATGCTGGTTCAGAATATACTGGGACTACTGTTTGCAGTTCTTTTAATGTCAAAATATTTAAAGGGAAGTGATACATTCAGAACAATCATTTTTATACCAGCTACTCTTGCGATAGTTGTTACCGGATTTCTCTGGAAACTTTTACTCAATCCACAATGGGGGGCATTAACCACGTTTCTAAAGGCAGCAGGCTTGAGTTCTATTACAAAAGTATGGCTGGGTGATCCTAATATTGCCCTTATTGTCATTTCGCTTGTATCATCATGGCAGTGGGTGGGACTCCCTACAATGATGTTTCTGGCTGCTCTTCAAAATATTCCTGATGAACTCTTTGAGGCAGCAGATATTGCCGGAGCTACTAACTGGCAGACATTCTGGCATATTAAACTGCCACTTTTAAAACCTATAATCGGAGTTGTTTCAATTCTTACATTTACAGGTAACTTCAATGCTTTTGATGTTGTTTATGCCATGGCCGGACCGAACGGGTCACCTGAGTTTTCAACCGATATCCTGGGAACATTTTTTTACCGTGTGGGCATTGCAGGGAAACACCCGGTAGGCATACCCGACATGGGCATGGGAGCTGCTGTTGCCACAGTTGTTTTTGTAGTTCTTTTTATTGGTGTTGGGATCTTAAGATTGATGACACAAGACAGGTCAGGGAGAAAGTAGTATGAAAAACAATACCTTAAAATTTTCCGGCTTCAGAGGTCTCGGTAAATATATTATCCTCATATCATGGTCCGTTA
>CBDVAD010000324.1:0-4505 GCA_965371875.1 uncultured bacterium | reverse complement strand
GATATTTATTGTGACCTTAAATGCCGTAGGCGGATTTACAGCAGCTAATAATGCCATCGCACAGATTGATCCAACATATCTGTCAATCTGGGGAAAGGACCTTGCTCATAAAGGAGCCTGGGCGGACATTCTGGGTGCAGTTCTGATTTTTTCTGTTGGATATATGGGTTGGCCCCATGTAGTAACAAGACACATGGCAATGAAAAGCCCCAGAACTGCCCGTATGGCTGGTGTTTATTCAACAATATGGAATATCTTCTTTGTAACAGCGCCATATATGCTTGGCATTTTCGCTATTCTACTTCTCCCTAACCTCGCTGACCCCGAAATAGCCATATTCACTCTGGCAGGAGAACTTCTACCGGCTGCTGTTACCGGAATTGTTATGGCCGCTATTATGGCTGCTATAATGTCCACGGCCGATTCTATCCTGCTTCAGGTAGGGACTATTGCTTCCAGAGATATCTATCAGCGATTCTTCAACCCGAAAGCAGATGATAAAGCCATGGTTTTGGTATCAAGAATACTAATACTGGTAATAGGTGTTATCGGGTTCATTGTGGCAGTGGTTAGTCCTCCTGGTGTTTTTGCTATTGTAGTATTTACCACATCAGTTCTTGGAAGCGCATTCCTCCCTGCTTATGTCTGTGCAGTATGGTGGAAAAAGGCTAATACTCCTGGTGCGATTTCTTCTATGGTCGGAGGTGCGCTGAGTGCCTATTTAGCCGAAATAACTTCATTTGTATTACCGCCTATGGTAGCAGGTGTCCTGATTTCATTTGCCCTGATGATAATAGTAAGTCTTGCAACACAGAAAACCCATCCAGTTCCCAAACATATACTAAAAGCAATGGATCTTACGGCGGAGGTGGGACCTATTCCAAAGGGTATATTAACCAGTGCAGAGTTTGACCTGTCCCCTGAAGCTATGGCAGTTAGAAAAAAACTCGATAAAGATAAATAATTTGTATCTGATTTTATTATGCAGGAAGTCTCAAACAGGAGACTTCCTGCTTTATTAATGCAGTAATTTAGGATTAGCCTTGATAGATTCGGTAAGTACAACAGCTAAAAAGATGGTCATTAATTCTATAAAGAGATCTCTCAGCAGCGATGAAGCAGTAACAATTATTCAGCCATTCATTGAAAACTATATTCCAAAATCCCAAAAAATGGTTTTCTATCCGTACTACTGGGTGTTTTTTCATTACACAGTAAGCACAATAATTGGAAAGAGCAGAATAATGGAAGCATCGTGCCTGGTTGATATGATAAACAATATAGCTTCAACAACCGATAGGTTTGAAAAGGAAAATATTGAGGCAGTTTCAGAAAACATCCTAACAGCATCAATTTCAGAGAAGGAAGCATTCAATTCTGCCAGGACCTATCTTACACATGCATCTATACTGAAAAGAAAAGCTTTATTGGTTCCCGATGTACAGGTTATACAGAAGGAACTTATCTATAAACCCTTCTGGATCATAAAGTGCACCAACAGAACACGGGAAAATTTCAATATTATGGTGGATGCAGTAAGTGGTAAATACCAGACCCTATAAGTGGAGGCGGTCCGATAACCCCGTATTTCACTAATTGTGTACTTTAGTATACTTATACTATAAAATATCAGTAAGTAGAGGTCGAGTACGACCTCCAGTCAGTGGGATTAATATTAGGGAAAGACTGACTCAAGGATAATTATATGCGCTATATTCTGTTTTTACCTGGAGCAATTTTCCTCCTTGTTATCTTCTTTCGGGTGGTTCTTCCGCTGTTAAAGAATCCTGCCTGGAAACGTTTGATTGACGATGCCCGTTATGAAAGGAGCAGAGAAAATTCAGGTAAATCTGATCTTCTTCTCGAAAAAGCGATAAAAAAATATGCCTCCATAGGACAAGTCTATCTTGAATACTTTCTTAACCACTCTGATTCATCAGATCTGCAGAAACGATTTTTGTTACTTCTTGAGGGATATAAAAATACAGGAGATACGGTTCTGGGTTTTTTCATAGGCAATACCTACCTCGAAGAAGGAGATTATATCAGCGCTCTTAACTTTCTTAAACAAAAAGAAATCGTTAATTACATGAAGGATAAACACATCCCCCTTTTGGCCCAACTCTATTATGAAGAAGGTGATTATAATAAAGCATCCCTGGAATATGAGCAATTCTATAGAACTGTTTTTAATGATGGGCGGCCGCTGAACGAGCTGCTATCTGAACAGAGTGCTTCAGATCTGATTTTATATTCTCTAATCATACATGAAGCAGGTGGAGAATGGAAATCTGTAATGTCGCTTATTCCCAAATCCAGTGTTCATATTGAATCAAGCTGGCGGGATTATCTGGATCAGTTGCAAAGTCAGCTAAAAAGTCTTAAGCCTGCTATTACGGGAATAAACGGAGACCCTGGTGTATTTAATCGAAAAAGGAAACTGTACTATACTGCAAGGATAAATTTAATCCAGTCATGGCTGTAATTTCCTATCTCGTTCTGCAGCCCAGATAAATCCTGTAAGAGAATCACTTCCGGATGTCGATCCGTGCATTATCACCCTCTTAACTGCTTCTCCTGAAGATATAACATTAGTATAAACAGATTCAGCAAATTGCTTAAGATAGTATGGGAAAGAATTAGACAGAGCAAGCATAAGAAGAGTTCTTCCCCCTTCCGTAGTTCCGGAAAGCTTATCTCTTATAAGCTCTCTATCAATCAGATTAACTCCTGATATTGTTTCATAGAGCATTACTCCTGCTAATAAATCATCTCCGGAAGGTGTAAAACCTATACCCATTCCCACAAGCAGACTTAGATCAATTAATAACCCGCCTGAAATATTTGCTGCTTCAACTGCTTTTCCAATCATTTTTTCTGCAGCATTCGAATACAAATTTCCAGGTTTATTTGTAATAACGGGGGACAGTCCTTCTTCCGTCGCAAATTCCATAAAAGCATTTTTTACAGATATAATATCGATAAATAATTCAGAAAAGATCTCATAAAGACTGCCCGACCAGATAGAAGCTCCGGATATATCAACAATTATATCAGGAAATATAATACGATCACCTTCCCAGAAAAACTGACTGCCATTGGATATTCCGGAGAGCATTGAACTGAAATCTGTAACAGTGAGTCCGTAATCGGTCATATTGTCGGGACTATCTACAATTGAGATTAAATACCCCGATGGATGTAAAAGATTTACCACTTTTGAATAGATTGACTGTACACTTCCTTCCCCGGATTCTTCCGGAAGAAATGAACCCTTGTATTCTGCAAAAAACGTTTTTATTGTCATTGAAAGTTATACTACACTAAGTGTTTAAACAAAAAAAGACCGCCGACATAAAGTCGGCGGCACAGATAATTACATAAATCTATTATGCTTTCTTAAAACTCTTAAAGTTAAGAATAACATTTAAAAGGATACCAACAATAGCAGCAAGTCCAAGGCCGCTTAATGTAACAGCACCAATTGTAAAAGAAGCACCACCAAGACCAAGTACAAGCATTGCTGCTGTAATCATCAGATTTGATGGGTCTGTGAGGTCAATTTTTGCATCAACCATATTTTTGATACCAATAGAAGAGATCATACCAAAAAGAAGAATTGAGATACCACCAATAACCGGTCCGGGAATGGAGCCGATAATAGCAGTAAATTTAGGAATAAGGGAAAGAACAATTGCAAAAACAGCTGCAATTCTCATAACAACAGGATCTTTAACACCTGTAAGAGCTACAGCACCAGTGTTTTCACTGTATGTTGTGTTCGCAGGTCCACCCATAAGAGCAGAAAGTGAAGTTGCAAGACCATCACCAAGAAGAGTTCTGTGGATACCCGGGTCTTTGATAAAATCTTCATCAACAACATTACCAATAGCAAGTACATCACCAAAGTGTTCAACCATAGTAACAAGAGCTATAGGAACAGTCATCATAATTGCACCGACTGCAAACTTAGGAAGCATAAAACCGGGAAGTCCAACCCATGCAGCAGAAACCACGTTTGAAAAATCAACAATACCAAGAATTGCTGAAAGAACATAACCAGCTACTAATGCTATTAATACTGGCAGAGCAGATATAAAACCCTTAAAAACAGTTTTTATTACTACAGCTACAGCAAATGTAAATGCTGCAACAGCCCATGCACCATTAACACCAATTTTCTCTACTACAGAAGCTGAATAAGAACCATTTGCATTACTAATAGCTACATTAGCAAGCATCATACCAATAAGAATAATCATTGGGCCAGTTACTGAAGGAGGAAGAATCTTATGAAGTGCATCATATGATACAAATTTGAATATAACTGAAACAATTATATACATAAAACCGGCAATTAAAATACCACCAGTTGCAAATGCAATATCCCCGGTCTCTGCAGTAATTGCAAGAATCGGTGGAATAAAAGCAAATGAACTACCAAGGAATACAGGTACCTTGAATTTAGTAAGAATGTGAAATAACCATGTTCCAATACCAGCTGC
>CBDVAD010000323.1:0-4514 GCA_965371875.1 uncultured bacterium | reverse complement strand
TCTATTCTACCGGAATCTCTACCTGTAAATGCATATTTCATAATATTTGTAATAAGCTCATTTACAATAATACCCAGAGGAAATATTGTTTTTGCATCAATAGTAAAGTCGTCCAGTTGTTTCTCAATTTTAATGTTCTTTGTGTTTGGAAACAGTTGGAAAATTTCGTCAACTAATTGAGAAATATATTCCATACTTAAAACTTCATTATAGCTCTCTGTTCTGTAAAGTTTATCATACAGAACTCCCATACTTTCTATTCTGGCAATTGCATCCTGTAATGCCGCAGCAGCTTCAGGAATTCCTATTCTATCAGACTGCAACAATAGAAGACTACCGATAGTATTCATATTATTCTTTATACGATGATGAACTTCTTTTAAAAGCATTTCTTTTTCATTTAACAAATTTTTGATTTCTACCTCTGATTCTTTTTGCTCAGTAATGTCACGAAATATTTTTAACTTTGAAATACTCCCATCAGTATTCTTAATGGGGGTTTCAATCAGGTCATAAATTTTCCCTGTTTTTGCAAACTGCCTTTCCCATCGTACTGTTTTACCCTCAAGGACTTCAGGATACTTACACCAGGGACAAACAGACCTTCGATCATAAAAATATTTATAACATTTATGTCCTTCAAAAGAACCAAAATCTTTGATCAGTACAGGATTAACATATTGAATATCAAATTGTTGATCGACAATATAAACTCCATCTACCATCGCCTCAAAAGTATTCTTTAGATTATCTCTCTCGTTTCGAAATGCATTCCCAGCCTGCTTGCGCACAATTATTTCATGTCTTAAGTCCTTTGTTTTAAAATTCACCTGGGATCGTAAAACCAGGATTGTAATAAAAAATATTAGAATTATAATGGGAATTAAGATGTAGATTGCCGTTTTTAATATTTCCTTGAATGGAACCCGCATCTGCATCTCCGGTGTAAACCATTTCTTATACAGTTCATCATATGTCCCGTTTGCAACTATTATTGCCAATCCTTCATTTAACTTCGCAAGCAGATCCCTGTTACCTTCCTCTACTGCAAAACTGAAATCCTGAGAAAATCCATCAAGCTTGATATCGAGAGGAAGGATTGTATCAATCTCCAGTAAATTCAGCAGCTGTAATCCCATTAGTCTTTGAGCAATTACAGCATCATGTTCCCCGGATTTTAATAGTTCAAAGGCTTCCTGATAATTTTCCGTACAGATAATCTGTGACGAAATATTGTTTCTGAGTACATACTCTTCAGCATTATCCCCTTTCATCACAATAATCTCTCTGGTCTTCAGATCTTCTAAATAGTTTATTCCGCTTGTCCCTTTTCTAACAAAAACAGCTCCATGAAGAGTATGATATGGAAAAGTAAAATCATAGACTTCATCCCGTTCGGGTGATCTCCCTACAAGAGGCAGTGCATCGATCCTGCCCTCAGCCAGTTCTTCTTTTATTTTATGCCATGTATCTACTTTGATCTCTACTTTCAAATCCATTGATGACGCAGCTTCTTTAAACAAATCAACCGAAAACCCGTCTGCTTCTCCATTTTCATTTACAATGCAAAAAGGCGGGTAGTCCGGCTCTGAAGCTGCATAGATAGTATTCTGTGCATATGAATTACTGATGATAAAGAAAAATACTAGTATACTTATCTGATACTTCAAAATTACTATTCTCCCTGAACACTGGTTGAATTTTTTTTATCTATTCCGGAACCCCATGTAACAATATTCTATAATATACCATTTTATAAACAAATTCCGCCCCTTGTGATTCAGGGACGGATGAATGCTGGTAAAGGCATGTTTCAGCTTCAAACATGCCCCACATAGAAATTTTACTAGAACCTGTCAAAATCCTCATCATCAAGAGAAATGACAGCAGACGGATCAACTGGTTTTATCCCTGTTTCAATATGGTGCGGCTTTGTATGAGTAACTGCCGGGGCAGGACCCTTTGGAGGAGCCTGATATTCAAGCTGTCTGGTCTGTGCTGCAGGTGCTCCCTGGATATCTTTAAGTTTAAAAGTTGCAACCATGTTCTTCAACTGAACACTCTGGGATGCCAGTTCTTCTGCAGCAGCTGCACTCTCTTCTGCACTTGCTGTATTGGACTGGGTAACCTGATCTATCTGCTCCAACCCTTGAGTTATCTGATCAATAGCTTCCGCCTGTTCCTTGCTTGCAGTAGCTATCTCTTCAAGGAAGTCCGCCACCTTGGATGACCCACCCATAATAGACTCGAGCTGGGTTGCAGTTGCCTCAACTGCCTTATTACCTGATTCAATATTCTTTATAGAGACGTCTACCATCTCGGTTGTCTCTTTAACAGCCTCGGCACTTCTTACTGCCAGGTTTCTAACTTCATCTGCCACTACTGCAAAACCTTTACCATATTTTCCTGCTCTGGCCGCTTCCACATTTGCGTTCAGTGCAAGCAGATTTGTCTGGAATGCAATATCGTCTATTACCTTTACTATCTTTTTAATCTGATCACTGGATTCATTTATCTTTTCCATAGCAACAGAGAGGCCTTCCATCTCTTTGTTTCCCTTCTCGGCATCTTCAGTTGACTGTTTTGCAAGCCCATTTGCTTCTGTTGCATTCTCTGCATTCTGTCTTGACTGACTGTTGATTTCTGTTATGGATGCAGAAATTTCTTCCAGAGAACTCGCCTGCTCTGTTGCTCCCTGGGAAAGTGACTGACTGGCCTGGGCTACCTGATCTGCACCGATATTTACCTGATCCACAGACATATTTACATTGCCCAGAAGTCTATTGAGTGAATCTGTCATCTCAACTAAAGATCCACCGAGAACATCCTTGTCCGAGGCAAGTTTTACATCAATTGTAAGATTCCCTTTGGCAACCTCTTCCACCATACTTCCCTTGTACTGGAGGCTTTCTATCATCCTGTGGAATGAACCCGCCAGGGAGGCTAACTCATCCTTTGTCTTTATACTGATTTTTTTAACATTGAAATTCCCGTCGGCAATTTCGTCCGACATACCTGTTATCAGCTTGAGGGGTTTTGTAACAGAAAGAGCAATAAAAATACCAATGCTTCCAGCAAGCAGAACTCCTGTTATAATGGTAATGACCAGAAGAACAAATCCTGTTGACTGTGCCTGGTCTGCCTGACTCATTGCAGCATCAAGGTCCTTATCCACCAGTGTTTCAAGTTCATCAAGAATATCTGTCATTACAATGGAGTCTTCATCAAGTTGTGCCATTGCCTGATTTTCTCTTTCAATAAGGTTATTAACAATGGGGTTGGAGTAGTTGTACATATCGGAAAAAATACTGCTTAGTGATCCCTTTAATGGAAGAACATTTCTGTTGAAAAGGTTAACTTTATTTACGGCACCTGCTGCAGCATTGATCTGCAGAGCAGATTCATGAAGATTATTATGGAAAGGTTCCAATGTCTTCATTATTGCAGTTAGTTCCGGATCATTCAGTTTCTGTGAATAATACCATTTACCAAAAAAGCATTTAGTAGGATCGGTTTCACCGGTAAACTGGTTTCCGGCGCCTGCCTGCTTGTATAAACCGTCTATCCACTTTGAGTGCAGAAGCTCAACACGGGTGATAAAATTATTAAAGTCCCACCTTTTCCCGCCGTATTCAAAGCTGTAATCCATTCGCTGGTTATGTTCTTCAACAAGCAGTTCCACATTTTTTTTGAAATCTTCATAAGCTGCACTTGACTTTGATGTAAGGGCCAGCATTTCATCAGTTCCCTTTTTTACAACTATATCAAGTCCATCATTTTGATACATTTTTCCGGCTTCACTCATTATGAATTCATTACTTCGGGTGCCCAGTTCTATCATTGCTATCCACATTTCGAAATCATCCAGATATTCCTGAATCTCTGACTCTATTTCTTCGAGACCATCTGTATTAAGCTGGTATTCACCACTTGCATCTCTGGCAGAAATAATAGCAATTGCAGCTTCCATTGAAACATCTTTAATTGGTACTTTATCATCCAGAATGATATCTGTTTTTGATGCGATATCACTGGAAACAAAAATTCCAATTATTCCGGCGATCAAAACAATAAATGCAACTAGAAAAAATCCTGTTAAAAATTTTGGTAATAGTTTCATTTCAATATTTCTCCTTTTTTATCTTTATTAACCTGGTTCAATATTTCTTTATCTTCATTACTGATAATCTTTTCAACATCGAGGATAATCTTCACCTCTTCCCCTTTTTTAGCGAGACCTGCTATATACTGCTCTTTTCCTGATGCATTTCTAAAAGAAGGAGGATGGTCAATATCATTTTTTCCTATCTCATGGACTTCAGATACGATGTCAACAATCAGCCCTATTGTGCTTTCATTTACGCTTACAATGACAATACAGGTTCTGTCGTCATATTCGCGTTCTTCCAAACCAAATCTTAACCGCAGGTCCACTGCTGGAATCACTTTTCCCCGGAGGTTTATTACACCTTTAACAAAATCAGGCATATCAGGAATTACTGTTATCTTCTGGA
>CBDVAD010000322.1:0-4523 GCA_965371875.1 uncultured bacterium | reverse complement strand
AGCTTTAGTGCCCGTGGTAAAAATGTGTGAAGATGCAGGCGTTCCTCTCATAATTATTGATAGAACTATTGATGCAGAACCGGGTGTCGACATGTATAAAACAGAAATCAGTCAGAGTCATATAGTATCAGGTGAATTACTTGCAAAGAAAACGGTTGAATTGTTAACTGAAAAATATGGTTCTCCAAAAGGGAATGTAGTACATGTTCAGGGAATGGCTGGAGCATCTCCGGTAATTGATGCCAATGAGGGATGGGCAAGTGTTATGAAAGCATATCCTGGAATCAAAGAAATCGCTGTTGCTGATGCTGGATTCACTACAGAAGGTGGACTGAAAGTAATGGAAGACTTCCTACAGAGATTTCCGGCTGGAGAAATTGATGTTGTAAGATCAGACTACAGTGCTATGACAATTGGTGCTTTACAGGCAATTAAAAATGCCGGTAGAAATGAAATTCTCGGTTATGTTATTGGTGAAGGTGGACACTACCTGGCTATTGAAGAAGTTATTGCCGGAAATATTGCTCTCGAAACACAGACTCCACCTTATTTTGGAGAACTGGCTCTTAAGAGTGCATTAAAGATTATCAATGGTGAATCTGTTCCTGCAAGACAACAGGTTCCTATTAAAGTATTTGATTCCAGTGATGTTGAGTTTGCAAAAGATTACCTTGTAATCATTAAAGCAGCAGGATTGGAATTCTAATATTCAACTTAACCATAAGTAAAAAATATTGATAAAACAGGAGAGTTTAAAACTCTCCTGTTTCATATAAGGAGTCCTTTTTTGGAAAATCCTGAACCAGTCCTTCAACTGAAAGGTATTTCAAAATCTTTTTCAGGAATCAAAGTTCTTGATGATATAGATTTGTCTCTTTATCCCGGTGAAGTTCATTGTCTTGTAGGTGAAAACGGTGCTGGAAAATCGACACTGATAAAAATAATATCAGGAGCTTACACTTCAGATGGCGGAAGTTATATTCTATCGGAAGAAAAAATTCAGAACTTCAATCCGGCTGAAATGATCTCGAAAGGCATTACTACAATATATCAGGAAATTGAGATAATTCCTGTATTAACAGTTTCCGAGAACATTTCTCTTGGACATGAACCTTTAAAGAGAAACGGTTCAATAGATAGTAATAAAATGAATAAAATTGCTCTCGATTCTTTAGAACAGATCGGAGCTGAAGATATTGATATAAGCAGACCAATGGGCGAATTAAAAATGGCTCATCAGCAAATGGCTTCAATTGCTAAAGCATTACATCTGAACAGCAAAGTAATCATTTTCGATGAACCTTCGGCAGTTTTCTCAGCGAAAGAGGTTCAGCTTCTTTATAAAATTATCAAAGGTCTTAAAGGAAAAGGGATCGCCTTAGTATTCATATCACATCATTTTGATGAAATTTTTGAAGTGGGTGACAGAGTAACTGTACTTAAAGACGGGAAGATAAGTGCGAGAGGTCTCATAGAGGATTTCAATCACGACAGTTTAGTCAGTGCCATGGTCGGCAGGGAAATTGACTTGAGTTTCCGGGATGAAACTGTTATTGCAGGAGAAGAAGCTTTAAGAGTTGAGAATCTCTCTTCTGAAGGTCTGTTTGAAAATATTAACCTAACGGTTTACAAAGGTGAAATCCTGGGAATTGCCGGACTGGTAGGATCGGGAAGAACAGAACTGGCCCAGGCTATTGTTGGAATAGAAAAAGTAAGCAATGGCACAGTATTCATTAATAATTCAATCATAAAAATAAAATCTCCAAAAGAAGCATTATCCAAAAAGATCGGTATTCTGCCGGAAAATAGAAAAGACGAGGGGTTGGTACTTATCCGGTCAGTAGAAGAAAATGGAGCGATAAGCTCAATAGTTACAGAATCCAGATTTGGCTTTGTCCCATATAAAAAAATAAAAAAGAGAGTGGGTGAAATAATTTCATCCCTATCAGTCAAGCATCCGGGAGTCAATTCTGAGATTCGATTTTTATCAGGGGGAAATCAGCAAAAAGTTGTTCTTACAAAACTTCTTTCTGCAGGTTGTGACATTATGATCCTCGATGAACCGACAAGAGGTGTCGATGTGGGTTCCAGAACAGAAATCTATGAAGAGATGCAGAAATTGAGGAAACAGGGCAAAGCTATTTTAATGATTTCATCTGATTTGAGTGAAATTCTATCTCAGTCAGACAGAATCCTGGTCATGTCAAAAGGGAAAATAGCTGGAGAATTTACTCATTCGGAAGTAACCGAAGAAAAAATTTTGGAATTGGCTCTCAATATTACAGGTGATGAATAATGGAAATAAAACCAATAAAACTCATATCTAAACACAGTACATTAACTGTTCTCATAATATTATGCCTCTATGGTATATTCGGTGTACGCTGGTTTCTGTCTGAAGCCAATTTCTCGGCAATATTCTATCAGTATTCCATAATAGGCCTCCTGGCATTGGGTCAGTTTCTGGTAATTCTGACCGGAGGAATTGATCTTTCTCAAGGTGCTCTGATTGCTCTTACATCTATTTCAACGGCTACAGCCATGTCTAATTTCGGTTTAATTCCCGGTGTTTTTGCAGGAATTTTCATTGGTACCGCCATAGGTGTTTTAAATGGTTTTTTTGTCAGCAGAACGACAATGCCCGCCTTTCTTGTTACCTTGGGGATGATGGGCATCGCAAGAGGGCTTGCCATGCAGATAGCCAATTCCAGACCGGTTCCAATTAAAAATAAGGTTTTTCTAACTTTTGGTGAAATAGAATTTTTCGGAATCCCTTTATCTGCATTTATCTGGATTGCCTCTTCTATAATAATCGGATACATGCTGTATAAAAGACGTACGGGGATGCACATATATGCCGTGGGAAGCAATGAAGAGAACACACGGTTATCGGGAATTAATACAAAACGGATAAAACTGTTAGCCTATATTCTTTCAGCTTTTTTTACTTCAATCGGGGGAGTTATCTGGACAGCCAGACTCGGATCAGGTTCTCCTATTGGTGGAAGCGGTTATGAGCTGGAAAGTATCGCAGCAGTGGTTGTCGGTGGAGCAAGCTTGTCCGGAGGAATCGGCAGAGTCGGTAGTATTTTTGCAGGTGTTCTGGTTTTCGGTGTTATCAACAGCATTCTGAACCTTTCAGGACTTTCCCCTTTTCTACAGGGGATGTTAAAGGGACTTATCGTCATAGCAGCAATAACAGTCAGAGAACTACAGATTTCTAAATCTAACAAATAGAGAGATAAAAATGGATATATTATTGAAATTAAATAAACTGAAACCACAGAAAACTGATGCGAAAAAAACTCTTAACACATTTATTTTGACACTTGTTTTAATAATTATTGCGTCAATAATATCTAAAGGAACGTTCTTTCAACTTTCGAATTTCAGGAATCTTCTTTTTCAGAATGCTATTATCGGAGTTATCGTTTTAGGTCAACTTCTGGTGATTATGACTGGCGGAATTGATTTGAGTATTGGTACTATTGTCGGAATGAGTACTGTTCTTATCGTTGGATTTCAAGACTATGGATTTATTCCTGCTTTAATTTTAACTATCTTAGCTGCCATGGCTATGGGTTTCATCAATGGATGTCTCATCACATTGAGAAAACTCCCTCCTTTTGTCATAACACTCGGTTCTATGTTATTCATATTTTCAATGAGCCAGGTTATCAGTGGAGGATCTGCAGTTTACAGGGGATTCAAAGGATCTGAGATTTCTGAATTTCTTTCAACATTTAATAGCAATTCCCTATTGGGAATTCCCTACCCCGCTGTTACCTGGATCATTAGTCTTGTCCTGGCTCATCTTGTTATTAAGTCTTCACTAGGGAGATTTATATTTACATACGGAGGAAATAAAAGAACTGCCTTTTTTTCTGGGATTCCTGTCAAAAAAGTAGGAATCAGTGTTTATGTCCTATCAGGTTTCTTTGCAGCAATCGGTGGATTGCTGGCAGTTGCAAGAGTATCAGAAGGATCACCAGGAGCTGGAGATGTCTACCTGATGGACTCTATTGCAGCTGTAGTTATTGGAGGAGCCAGTCTTTCCGGTGGATTAGGCAGTGTAGCAGGAGCTTTTTTAGGTGTTTTAATATTGGGGATTCTCAATAATATTATGAATTTGATTGGTGTATCACCCATGCTTCAGCCTGCTGTAAAAGGGATCATTATATTAATTGCTGTATATCTGAACAGTAAAGACTTCTCTAAGTAAAGGATTTATTTATGCTAAAACCAAGAATTGCACTTATTACATTAAATGAGACAAGAGATCGTTTCAGAAAAATCAGACAGCCTCTTGTAGATGAAGAGATGAAATCTATTAAATGGATTGAAGAATTTGCTGATGTATTTCATTCTACTCCTTTAATCTCATCAAGAGAACTAAACTCTTACAGGGAAGAAATGAGAAGATTTGATCCCCATTTACTGATAATCCACGTGCCTGTCTGGACCGAACCTGTATTATCAGTGAAAGTCACTCAGCTGATCGACAATATACCGGTAATCCTTCT
>CBDVAD010000321.1:0-4532 GCA_965371875.1 uncultured bacterium | reverse complement strand
ACTGGGTGAAACCTATAACATCGGTGGAGAAAATGAATGGGAAAATCTTAAACTGGTTCATTCACTCTGTGAAGTTGTTGCAGAAGAAACAGGAAAAGATAAAGGTTATTATAAAAAACTGATTTCTTTTGTAAAAGACCGGCCCGGACATGATCAGAGATATGCTATTAATTGTGATAAATTAAAATCAGAGTTAGGATGGAACCAGTCAGTTACATTTGATGAAGGATTAAAACAGACTGTTCAGTGGTATCTGGAAAACAGGAAATGGATCGATAATATCAAATCTGGTGAATATTTGAAATGGATGGAACTTAACTATAAAAAACGATAAAACAAATCGAGCAATTTTATTTTTATTACTGTCTCTATAGAAGTAAAGTTCAGCAGAGAAATTATCAATAAAGGCTTGTAAGTCTGTTATTGTGAAGTTATACTTCATATATGCAAGGTTATATTGATAGATATCAGTCTGTTTTTATTAAAAAAAGACTTTCAAAAATGCCTGTTGTCGCCATCCTTGGTCCCCGGAGAGTGGTAAATCTACACTTGCGAAGCATATTATAAATAATATCGAAAATTCATTATATCTGGATCTTGAAAGTAATCGGGATCTTCGCAAACTTGAAGATCCTGAAACATTTTTTGAAGATAATCACCAAAAATTAATCTGCCTTGATGAAATCCAGCGAAGACCTGAGCTTTTTGCCCCTTTGCGAAGTATTCTTGACCGATCAAACAGGAACGGGCAAATTCTTATTCTTGGATCTGCGTCACCTGATTTGATTAAACAAAGTTCTGAAACTCTGGCCGGCCGAATTTCATACTTTGAATTAACACCTTTTCTTCTAATAGAGGCCGGACAGGATAGCCTTAAAAAGTTATGGATGAGAGGAGGTTATCCGGATAGTTTTTTGGAAGAAAATGATGAAGACAGTCTATCCTTGGCGGATTATCGGATTTCTGTAATCTGGGATGGGATTCTTTTGAAATTTGCAATCGCACATTAGGGTTGGAACAATTACTGACTACGGGAGGAGGATGGCAGGACCAATACGGTGGAGTGATTCCCGGGGTTAAACTCCTGGAAACGGAAAGCGGTTGGGATCAAAATCCCCGTATACGCTGGCTTCCTGATAAACTTTTCACCGATCCGGAATATCAATTCTCCATGCTCCTTTACTATACTGGAATAACGCGGGTTGCCAGGAATCTTCTTGCCGAAATAGTGGAAGGTATGTTTCTAAAAGAACATGAACGTTTATCTGTTCTAAAGGAGATGAAGCAGCACAAAGATTTAAAACAGACTTAATGAAGCGCCTCTTAATCCTTGCGCCAGATTTGTGGATATGAAAATATCCAATACAGGAATGGTTGTATCTAGATCCTAGAAGTAAATCAGTCTTATTTATGGTATCTTTAATACTGGATTACATCTCCAATGATTCAGGACTTTATGCAAAGAAAGTTTCAGAAGAGTTTATCGAAAAATCAGAAGAGTTCTCTGAAATGGGAAGAGTACCGGTCTTGCTGAGCAAAGATAATGAAGTATGAATTGACATCTATACTATAAAATAGATAAATTGTAATAGGATAGAGAGTTCAGGAGGGCTTGTTATGATTTTTATGGATCGAATTGAGTTAAATCCAAGAGTTTGTAATGGAAGGCCTTTGATTAAAGGTACACGGATTCCTGTTTCCGTAATTTTGGAGCAGATAGCAGAAGGTGATTCCTGGGATATTTTACTGGCTGGTTATCCGGAATTGAAAAAAGATGATATACATGCAGCTTTGCTTTATGCCAGTGCATCCATTGACCATACAGAGCTTAGTGAAGCTTATGCCTGAACCTTTCAGACTTTATTTGGACCAGATGATACGGTTGGATGTAGCTGAGGTTCTACGCGATAAAGGATATGATGTTATACGTGCTTCCGAAGTTGGTCAGTCCCGATCTGATGATTATGAAATTTTGCAGAAAGCGATTGCTGAAAATCGAATTCTTATTACTCTTGATGAACATTTTGGTGATTGGGTAATCTTACCTCTTAGTAAACATCCAGGTGTAATTCGAGTTAAAGTTCATCCTACAATATCTAAATCTATTCTTAAACTTCTTTTACCCATTTTACATATACATTCTTCGAAACGATTCAAAGATCACCTTGTCATACTTTCGTCAAAACAGACAAAATGGATTCATACTGCCTGATTTCTCATTATGCTTTCCATTAAATATATGGAAGATTATTCTTAATAAATCTGAGTTCAATATTTTTCAATCAAAGAGGATATTGATAAAGCGATATCCAATGTTATCCTGGCTTCCTCATTTATTGGAGGAAACTATGCAAATACAATATACCATATTGAATTTGCATAAAAAAATAAATCTTTAATCATATAATGGAGAACCCAATTGAAAAAAGCACTAATAAGAGGAGTATCAGGCCAGGATGGTTCATACCTGGCAGAATTCCTATTATATAAAAACTACGAAGTACATGGAATAAAACGTAGATCATCATCATTTAATACAGATTATAAAAAGAAGTAACAATTATTTCATAAACTACACTCTAATTTGAATGAAGTAAGTATCATCAATAAAGGCTTGTAAGTTTGTAATTATGAAGTTATACTTCATATATGCAAGGTTATATTGATAGATATCAGTCTGTTTTTATTAAAAAAAGACTTTCAAAAATGCCTGTTGTCGCCATCCTTGGTCCCCGGAGAGTGGTAAATCTACACTTGCGAAGCATATTATAAATAATATCGAAAATTCATTATATCTGGATCTTGAAAGTAATCGGGATCTTCGCAAACTTGAAGATCCTGAAACATTTTTTGAAGATAATCACCAAAAATTAATCTGCCTTGATGAAATCCAGCGAAGACCTGAGCTTTTTGCCCCTTTGCGAAGTATTCTTGACAACTCAAACAGGAAAGGGCAAATTCTTATTCTTGGATCTGCATCTCCTGATTTGATTAAACAGAGTTCTGAAACTCTTGCCGGCCGAATTTCATATTTTGAATTAACACCTTTTCTTTTGATAGAGATTGGACAGGATAACATGAAAAAGCTATGGTTGAGAGGAGGTTATCCGGATAGCTTTTTGGAAGAAAATGATGAAGACAGTCTATTCTGGAGAGAGGATTTTATTCGTACTTTTCTGGAGAGAGATATTCCTTCTTTAGGCATTAAATATTATACAGGAAATATCAGCCGATTGTGGCAGATGTGCGCCCATATAACTGGTCAGGTTCTTAACTATTCTACCCTGGCAGCATCTCTTGGAGTATCCGGACATACTGTAAAAAATTATATTGAACTCTTGAACCGGACATATATGGTTCGGCTGCTTCAACCATATTATTTGAATTTAAAGAAGCGATTGATAAAATCTCCCAAAATATATATTCGTGATACTGGAATCCTTCATGCACTTTTAAATATTAAAGACAGAAATTCTCTTTTAGGGCATCCCTCCTATGGTGCCTCCTGGGAGGCTTTTGCTATAGAACAGATACTATCATCAATTAAAGGCTGGCAAAGTTACTTTTACCGCACTTCGTCAGGGAACGAAATTGATTTGATTCTGACAAAAGGACAAGAGCTGATAGCCGTTGAATGTAAGGCTTCAAGTGCTCCGGAGTTAACCAAAGGCTTTTATATTGCCAGAGACGATTTGAATCCCAGAGAAAGCTGGATAGTTGCCCCGGTTACTGAAACTTATCTTCTTAATAAGGATAAGAATATCCATGTGGGGAGTCCTCTCCATCTGATAGAAAAACTCAATAATCTATAAAGATAGATAAAATTAATCGAGCAATTTCTGTATTTCCCATACAGGAAGGTTTTTAACCTACCTGGTAATCCGAATCTCTTCAGAATAAGGATTATCAAAGAGTAATAACTATGCAAAATCAATATCTGATATTGAATTTGTATAGTTTCCTTTTAATAAAAATGGATGGAGAAAAACTATAAAAATAGATAAAATTTACCTAATAATCCTTGTAACACTGCTGTCAGGCTGTGCAACAACTGGTTTTGTAGATTACACTTCTATTCCCGGAAAAGTTCTTCCTCCTGCAAATTACCAACCTGAATGGGAGCAGCTGTTTCCAGGTTTGGCAGTTGCATCCTGGAATCAAAGTTCTCCACATCTCACCATAAATGCCCTGAGAGTTGATCTTGAAAATCCTGAAAGGGAAATTATTGTTACTCCAGGGGTTGGAACTTTAGGTTCCAACAGTGGAAAAAATTTCACATCCAGAACTACAAGCAGCTTCCTGGAAGATTTTAATTGTATAGCAGCTATCAATGCTACACCTTATCATCCCTACCGTTTTTTTCAGGGATTATCCCAGAGGGCAATTGGTATGGTGATATCTGATGGAATTCAATATTCGCAACAGGAAGATTACGCAGTTTTTTTACATACAGAAGATGATAAGGTCAGGTTTGTAGAACCTCCATTTTATATAGAAGATGTTTCTGCCATAAAACAGGCTGCAGGAGGTTT
>CBDVAD010000320.1:0-4540 GCA_965371875.1 uncultured bacterium | reverse complement strand
GATCAACAAGCCCTTCAAAATCATCTGCCTCAAATAACTTATGTGTACCTGGTACTGAATCATTTATTTTTTCTGCAATTATCTTTAAATTCAAATCTGCCATTAGAGCCTCCTCAGATTGTATTTACTAATCTAAACTGCAGGCCAACTAAAAGATTGTAATATCTGATACTTTTTTGTAAAAATAAGATGAGGGTTTGTCTAAATAGAGTTTTTATAATAGGATTCTACTAATGGATAGTAAATTCAGTTTTGACAAGGCAATAAAAGCCGCAAGAAACTATCAGGAAGCCACAGAGATCAACTGTACAGTTATAGATGCATCCGGAAAAGATGTTGTCGGTTCTGAAGAAACATCAATTTGCACACATTGCAAATTAATGCATGAAAATGATCCCATTGAGAAAAAATGTGGAGATATTCATCTCTACGGTATGTACCAGGCGGAAAGGTTTGGTGGAAAGTACATATATTTCTGCTCAATGTCCCTTATGCACTGGGTCTCTCCACTTGTAGATGATGGTATTGTTAAAGGAGGACTTCTTTGCGGACCTGTTCTGGCCTATAGCCCTGAGGACTTTTTGTTTGATGAAATTGAAGATAAGCTTCTTCGCCCGAAAGATCAGCTAGATAAATTTAAAATTAAACTAAGTTCTCTGCCCAATGTTACACCATCCAGAGTAAAAAGCTTATCCGAACTCCTTTTTATTACTTCAGCCTACCTTTCGGATATGAATTATGCAATTGTAGAGCAGGGAAAAACCATAGAACAGCAATCCGAAATTAGTAGTTATATCCAATACATCAAAACCATGGAATGCAACCCTGAACAAAAAAACAGATATCCACTGGAAAAAGAAAGAGAACTCCTCAATCAAATTGTAAAGGCTGATATTCAGGGAGCAAAAAAAACACTGAATGAGATACTGGGAAGTGTATTTTTTTCCAGTGGAAATAACTTTGAAATTATAAAGTCCAGAGTTCTTGAGCTTGTGGTTCTCCTCTCCCGGGCAGCCCTTGAAGGGGGAGCAGATGTTGAGCAGATATTTGGTCTTAACTATCAGTATCTGAATAAAATTCACAGTTTTACAAAAGTTGATGAACTTTCCTATTGGCTTTCCACTATTATGGCAAGATTTACTGATCTTGTTTTTACTCTTAAATCAGTAAAACATACAGATGCAATATTCAAAGCTATTCATTACATGAACAATAATTTTATCGAAAAGATAACACTGGAAGACGTAGCTTCTGAAGTTTTTCTAAGCTCTGCATATTTCAGTAAGATCTTCAAGGAACAAACTGGTAACAATTTTTCCCAATACCTGAATAAACTCCGAATTGAAAAGAGTAAATCCCTCCTCCGAAACAGTAGAATACCACTGGTGGATATTGCCGGCATGGTGGGCTATGAGGATCAAAGCTATTTCTCCAAGGTTTTTAAGAAGATTACAGGCAACTCTCCAGGGAAATACAGAGATACAAGAGGATTGATAGAATCTGATAATCATGAAATTCATGAATAATGAATAATTACAAAAAATATAAAGAAAATCAAATACTTCCAGTGGCAGTTCATTTAATGTAGAGTTACATAATGGTGCACATTTAAAAGGAAATGGGGTTGGATTCCCCTGCGAGCCCGTCACTGTAATCGGGGACTTATCTGTAATAATCCACTGGCGAATGCCGGGAAGGTACAGGAAAGGATGATCCGGAGCCAGGAAACTTTGGTGTACATATAAAACAACGACTTCGTGGTCCAGGTCTGTAATAAATACTATAGGAGTTTTTATGGCAGATTTTGAAAAATGTTCTCTTGCACTTCAGAAGGGACAGGCAAAGGAAGTTGTTGCAATTGTAGAGGAAGCAATAGCAGAAGGAATAGAGGCAAAAACCATCCTTGAAGAGGGGTTGATGTCAGGAATGAGCATAATTGGTGTAAAGTTCAAGAATAACGAAGTATTTGTCCCGGAAGTCCTTATAGCTGCAAGAGCGATGAACATGGGTGCTGCTCTTCTTAAACCGTTGTTGATGGAAGCTGGTGTTGAGGCAAAAGGGAAAGCCATCCTGGGGACAGTTAAAGGTGATCTTCATGATATCGGGAAAAATCTGGTTAGAATGATGATGGAAGGAAAAGGAATTGAGGTTATTGATATCGGAGTTGATGTTTCTCCGGAAAAATATATAGCAAGTGCAAAGGAAGAAAATGCAAACCTTATATGCTGTTCTGCATTGTTAACAACAACAATGACCCAAATGGAATCTGTTGTAAAGGGATTCTCGGATGCAGGAATACGTGATGATGTAACAATCATGATTGGCGGTGCCCCTGTTACACAGAATTATTGTAACTCAATAGGTGCAGATATATACACAGCAGATGCAGCCACAGCTGCAGAAGTAGCTTCTGATCTATTTGATAATTGAGCATAAAAAAACTAAAAAATACTAACAGGGGCGTGTTGCAGTTCGCCCCTGTTTTTAGACAACAAACGAGATCTCCAAGGAAGCTGGTAAACCAGTCAGGCATTATCCAATGTTCAAAGAGTTGAAACCACTGTACAGGAAACTTAACTATACCAATTCACCCAAATCTCCCAACAAATAAGTGTATAATTACCTCCTCGTCAACATCCGGGAAATATAAAGTTAAAGTAGTCCAAATCGAACCTGAGTCGAAAGCCCTGGCGGAATATCTAAATGATTTGCATGCTGAACTGGAAAAGAGTATAATAGATCCGGATATAGATTTCAATTTCCGTTTTCAATTTCCAGGGGAGCAAAAATGATTAGCACATCAGGCGATAGGACCAGCGGGAAAATGATAAAAGGAGATGTCCTGATTGTTGATGATAATCCGGATAATCTACGACTGTTATCCTGGTTGTTGTCCGAAAATGGGTACAAAGTCCGACCATCTCCAAGCGGAAAGCTGGCATTAACCGCGGTTCGATCTACTTCGCCGGATCTGATTCTGCTTGACATAATGATGCCGGACATGGATGGTTACGAGGTCTGCCGACGTCTAAAGACTGATGAGAAAACCTGCAATATTCCGATTCTTTTTATAAGCGGTCTTTCCGATGTGACAAATAAGATTAAGGGTTTTAGTGCCGGAGCAGTGGACTATATTACCAAACCATTTCAGCATGAAGAAGTTTTGGCCAGGGTTAATACCCATGTCTCATTATCCAGAATGAACCGGCAGCTTGAAAAAATGGTAATAGAGCGTACCGAAGAGTTGATGGTGGCAAACGAACAACTTAAAATAGAAATTAATGTACGTACGCTGGCAGAGGCCAGGGAAAAACATCTTAACCAGGTGCTGCGTGCGGTCCGTGATATCAATCAATTGATAGTTCAGGAAAAGGACCAGGAGCAATTGCTCGAAAAAGCATGTGCGATTCTTGTGGCAACCCGCTTTTATAGTCATGTCTGGATTATTCTTACAGATGAATCCGGAAAACCTACAACAACGGCCCAGACCGGTCTGGGGGAGGTTTTTTCGGAACTCGTCAGTCAGATTGAGCATGGGAAGCCGCCTTATTGTGTCCTAAAAGCAATAAAGCAGACAGATGTTTTATTCATAGAAGATACCGGTTTAACCTGTGACGACTGCCCGATTCCTGCACAGTGTCGTGATAGAGGAGCGGCTATTGTTCGATTGGAACACGGCGGGAAGGTTTTCGGTTTCTTAACCATTTCCTTTCCCATGGAATCGGTTATAAACGAGGAAGAAAGATCCCTGTTAATGGAGCTTGCCGGCGATATCGCCTTTTCCCTTTACGGCTATGAACAGGAAAAAAGAAAGGCGCGGGCCGAAAAATTACTTCGGGAAAGTGAGCAAAAATACAGGGAATTGGCAGATTCTCTGCCTCAGGTTGTTTTTGAAATGGATCTGGAAGGTATCCTCACTTTTGCAAATAGGAATGCCTTTGACATTTTCGGGTATACCCAAAGCGAATTTGATAAAGGCTTAAATGCCTTTAATATGCTGATCACAGAGGATTATGCCAGAGCATATGAAAATATGGAAGGAGAGTTTACCGGCGATTCTTCTGTGGTTGGTCCGGAATATACCGCATTAAGGAAAGACGGCAGCACTTTTCCGGTTGTCCTGCATGCAACTCCGATTTTTCTGGATAAAAAACCTGTTGGTTTAAGGGGGATCATGATAGATCTCACAGAACGTAAACGAACAGAGGAGATAATAAGGCTTTCTCTGGAAGAAAAAAAAGCTCTTCTCAGAGAGCTGTATCACAGAACCAAAAATAATATGCAGGTTATTATTGCCATGATGAATATTAGCTCGACATCCTTTGATGATAAAAAGGTTATTGAAGCTTTCAGCGAAATAAACAACCGTATACAGTCCATGTCCATAGTTCATGAAAAGCTTTATGAGTCCCAAAACCTTTCGAGTATTAACCTTAAAGAATATATTAAAGATCTGTGTAAATACCTTAAAGAAAGCTACTATCAAACGGATTGTATTGTCTCCTTTAAGTTTGATCTGGAGGAAGTTTCTGTATTGATC
>CBDVAD010000319.1:0-4552 GCA_965371875.1 uncultured bacterium | reverse complement strand
GAGAGGAAAAGATGGCAAAAAAGATTTATGTAGGAAACATGAACTATTCTACAACAGAAGATGATTTGAGAGAACTTTTTGAGGCTTACGGAGAAGTTGTTTCTGTTGTAATTATCGAAGATAGATACACAGGACAGTCCAAAGGTTTTGGATTTGTTGAAATGGCTGATGATGATGCTGCTACAGCAGCAATTTCTGCACTTGATCAGAGTGAGCAGGGTGGCAGACGTCTTAGAGTTAACGAAGCTATTGAAAAACCAAGAAGAAACAACAGACAGTATTAACAGTACAGACGTTGCATGCAACGTCTCTACATAATTTTTCTTGAAATTACATGCGGTAGAGACGCAAGATCTTGCGTCTCTACCGCTTTTTTAATGCTCTTTTCCTATCTTATTCTTAATTAAAATCCATACTCTTCCGATCTTCAAAGCAGGGATATCTTTTCCTGTGGAGTATTATATAGTGGAAGAATTTGAAAAATATATTAACGATCTGCCAATTATCCCGGATGTTGCATCTAAAATAATGAGCATAGCAGAGAACAATTTTGATATCTCATTTAAAGCTCTGGAAGAGATTATTATGATTGATCCTATGCTTACTTCCAGAATACTTAAAGTTGCAAATTCTGCTCTCTATGCCAGACAAAGTGAAATAATAAATCTCCAGATGGCAATAGGTCTTCTGGGTTTTAACAATATAAAAAGTCTTGTTCTTCTTATAACTGCATCCCAGTTCTCAAAAAAACTTAAAACAAGTGAATACATGAATAAGTTCTGGAGGCATTCAATAGCTACGGCTTTTATAGCAAAACATATCATGCACAGGAAAAAGGATCGTGCAAATGAGGAAACTGCATTTGTTGCCGGTTTGCTTCATGATATCGGGCAGGTGGCACTTTTCCAGTCAAACCCGGAAGAGTATGAGAAGCTACTTGATTCTGTAATGCAGGAAGATATGGAAATTGAAGTGTTTGAGAGACAGCACTATCAGACTGATCATCGTGAAATTGGTTCATCTCTATTGGCTCAATGGAATTTCCCGGGCATCTACATAGATGCTGCAAAGGAACACAACACCATAAACGTGAATTCAAAACACCGGTCATTGGTTCTTACCGTAACTCTTGCTGATCTTCTATCAGATTATCTTGGGTATGGTCAGAGGGAAGGATCCAGAGAAAAGCTGCTTAAGGAAGTGCTGTCACTGACTAACCACGATGATTCAGATCTTGAATACTTCAAGTCTAATTACAAAGATATCTTTGAAGAGGATCCACTATTTAAAGAGTGTCAGAGGTTGTTTCTTAAATGATTACTGAACGAATGAGGACATTTCGAAAAGTTATTGAACTTTTCTTTATCTCCTTTTCTTTTTTTTTAATAAACCTGATTTTTCCGGATGATCCGGGTTTTTTAAAAAATAGTATAAATCCATATATAATGGCTGCTATATTAACTTCTGCATACTACGGCCGTAATTATGGATATCTGAGTTTTGGATTTTCTGTACTTTTTGTTTTGATCCCGATTAATACAGATTTATCACTTATTACTTACTGGAAATATCTATGGACTCTGGGAGATTTTATTGTTCCTGTTATCCTTGCAGGTATTTATCTTATGGGGATGATTCATAATTCATTCAGCTCGCGAATATTAAATCAACGGATGTTTATGAAAAAAATATCTATGGAAAAGTTTAAACTTCAGAAAGAGGTCGGTTCTATTTCTGCGGTGAACAGGGAGCTGGAAGAGAGAGTTCTCAGACAGCAGGATTCAGTAACGGCTCTTTATACTCAGGTTAAAGCCCTCCATACTCAGAATTTATCAAAGACATTAAGTATTCTTATCAGTACAGTTCAAAAATTTTCCTGGGCAGAAAAAGCTTCTATCTGGGAGTACGAGAAGGATAACAAACAGCTGGTGATGGTTGCAAATGTAGGCTGGGATTCTGATGATGTTCTAAATACAATAGAGAGTGTTGATTCTACTATAAATGGATGGGTATTTAGAAATGACCGAATATTTTCTGTTAGAATGCTGCTTGAATATGAAAATCTGCATGCTATGGATACAGAGAGAAATATTCTTACCTTTCCAATAAAACTTTCAAACTCTATTTGGGGTGTATTAAATATTGAAGCTATGCCCTTTTCAAAATATAATCTTTATACAGAAAAATTGCTGGCAATCCTTATTGATCTTGCAGGAACAGCGATTGAAAGAGCTTCTGAATATGAGGCAATGATTAGCTATACTGAGATTAATCCGGATACCAATCTCCCCTCAGTATCCCAGTTTTACTCATTTCTTGAAAATGAACTTAAAAAGACAACTGATATTCAGAGTACTTTTTCTGTAATTATTCTTGAATTTACAGAATTTGATCATCTTGTGGATGAGTTTGGTGAAAAGAATGTATATCAACTGCTGTTGCAGCTTCTAAAAAAACTAAATGAACTTTCCAGCAATATGGTTGATTTCTTTCATTACAAGGAAAAAAATCAGATTGGAATTTACTATCCCAATATAGACTATGATGGTGCCTCTCTTTTCTGTCTTGAAAGTCTCGGTATGATAAATAGTTTCGATGGGATGATTAATGGGCGTAAGGTGATGCTCGATGTCATATTGGGATATTCCTCGGTTGGATCAGATGATATCACTATAGGCGATCTTCTTGATGCCGCTGATAATCTTTTGATGATGCAGAAGGTCTAGGCTATGGATGAATATGAATACTTTCGGAACAGGAAAGACAGGTTTATCCCTAAAACACCAATTGCTGCATTAAAAGCGTATAAGGCAGGGTTTCTTCCTATTGCTGTATTTATCTATAAATCCGGGTCTTCAAAACCTCTCGATGAGGTGCCCTATGATATTGAGGAGATTGAAAGACTTTTGTCCCGGGAAGATCTTGGTCTGGAGACAAATATAGTTCTTATTAGTATTTTTGAGAAATTAATTTTTTCTGATGATCAGGAAATTGCCCTTTTTGCAGCAGAAAGTATCAATATTATAGAGAACAGGTATAATAAACAGATAGAGAAGATGAAGAAGAAACTTGAATCGGAAGATTTATCCGAAATTCACAGCTGTCTGGGTAGATTATTTTTTGAGCTGGCGATTCTAAACAAAGAGCGTCATTCGATAAAGAAGTTTTTTTTCCGGGAATCCTACAGTCATTTTACAAATATCCAAAAAGTCAGGAAACTGTCGGCAGATGAACTTAATACACTTGTGAGGATACTTCTGGAATTGAAACTCTATATGAATGCAGCGAGTGTGATTCAGAGTGAATTTACTGAAGAATCTGCAGCTTATCTTTTTCTGGAGGCTGAAATCCGTTTTGCCATGGGAGATTATGTTCAGACCCGGGATATCTGTCGAAAAATTCTGGATTATCCTGGATCTCTTACAGATAGAGAGCATGCAATAATTGATTATTGGACAGGCAACTGAATGGATAGTAGAATTAAAGTTTGTTTTATTCTGGAAGGATCCTATCCCTTTATAACAGGAGGTGTTTCTTCATGGGTTCATGATCTGATCCAGGGAATGCCGGAAATTGACTTTATTCTGTTTAGTATTTCTCCCGATAATGAGCAGACCCTGAAGTATGAACTTCCCGAAAATGTGGTTGAGCATAGGGATATTGTTCTTTCAGCAATAAAGAAAAGTCGCACAAAAATTAAAAGCAGAGTGAAAACCCTTAAACTGATAAAAAAAATGCATATTGACTTTAAGAGTAAAGCTCATACCGATATGGGTGAGCTTCTTTCAGGAATACCTGAAGGTTCCTATCTTTATGATGATGCTGTTTACAGTGATATTGGATGGGAGATGCTGGGAACAGCAAATGTAAAAAATAATCCAATGTATCCTTTTTCTGATTATTTCTGGGCCTGGAGATCATCTCATAATATGATTTTCACTGTTCTTGGAGCCGAACCTCCAGTTGCTGATATTTACCATGCTGTCTCAACAGGATATGCCGGACTAATAGCATTAGCTGCAAAGATAAGACATAACAAACCTTTTCTTTTAACTGAACATGGTCTCTATCATAAAGAAAGGGAGATGGAACTTCGGAAGGCACAGTTTATCCGGGGCTATCAGCGGGACATGTGGATTAAAATATACAACAGTTTAAGCAGGATGGCATATCACCATTCAAATATTTCTACATCCCTTTTTGAATATAACAGAAGAATACAGATTGAATTGGGAGCAACAGAGGAAACTGCTTTGGTAATTCCAAATGGAATAGATGTAGAACGTTATTCTTCTGTAATAAGAGTTAAAAAAGAGGGGTTTCATATCGGACTGGTTGGACGTGTTGTTCCAATAAAAGATATCAAGACTTTTATCACCATGTCCAGAATGGTTCATGAGCATATAAAGGAAGCCAGGTTTTACTGCATTGGGCCGACTGATGAAGATGAAGCATACTATGAGGATTGTCAAAGGATGGTTAAAAGTTTTAATCTTAGTGATGTTTTCTTTTTTACGGGAAGGCAGAATGTTCTTGACTACTATTCATTTTT
>CBDVAD010000318.1:0-4562 GCA_965371875.1 uncultured bacterium | reverse complement strand
AGTTAACATTTGCCATCTCTAATCCCTCAGGAGATGGTATTTCACTTTCTTTTACACCAGTAGGAACTAATAACTGGATAAAATATACCATTGATTATAATGCCGGTACTATGACCGCAAATGACAGCAGTTTAAGTGTTAATACATGGAACAGCAGAAATACAACTGCCATCAATGTAAACAGGTTATCCATATCCGCTGACTGTACTGGACCCGGGTTCCTTTTACTGGACGAAGTTCATCTGGAAGATCCTGTTACCGGTGTAAGCGGTGCATTTGGTTCCACTTTTAACTACCGTCACCCCGGAATTATCTACAAAATTAATGGAACCACCCTTTTAAGTAATTTTATTTTCAGTAATTCATCACAAATAATAGGTCGTAATTTTGCGTCAGGCTTTACGAATAACAGAGATTCTACCATATATACTGCATCCGATTTATCCATATCGCTCATGGCCATGCGCATAAATGGAAACCTCGACCTCCAGTGGCAGGACACTCAACTCTACAGTTCACCTGGTGTATCATTTACCATACCATTTTTTGATAACAGGATTATTATAGACGACAGCTACAGTGAGGTTAATATTCCACTGACAGATTCTGTTACCAGAGAAAATTCTATCACAGCAAAGACAGATATATCATCCCTCAAAATCCAGGGGAGCTCTGCCTACAGCAGTGAGAATCTTGTAAGAACCTGGGGGGTATCTTCAAATACTGCATGGGAAACAGGATCTCTGTTGTCTGCAGAAATAGACTTTACTATGAAAAGTGAAGAGGATCCATACGGAAATATGGATTCCTTTGAAAAGCTGGCATCTTCATATAAACTGTACCTGCCGGGAGATGCTCATAATGACAGGACCACAAACATAACTTTCAGCCCTACTATAAATACACATTCAGCTTCCATCAGTATAAAAGAAACCCTTTCAAGTAATATATCAGGTCTGAATGAAAGAGTTCTTAATACCGGTCAATCCATATCGATCAGTGGGGATATTTCATTTAATAAAGAAAGCCATAATAAATGGTCCCTGATACCCGGATATAAAAAATCAGTTAACTCGTCGATTGATGCAGACAGCGACATCAATTTCTTTACTGACACTAAAGATTCGATTATCCATCTGGGTATACATGAATACTATTTGACCGGAGTTCCTTTGTGGGAAATTTTTTATCCTTATTTTGGTAATCAATTTAGTAATAATACGGAAGGACTAAGGAACTCTGAATATGAACCGGAGTTTTCACTTCAATTTTCCAGACTCACCGGATCACGATGGTTAGATATTCTGGTACCTTCAACTGTAAATTTTAATGTGTCAAGAAACCTTAACAGAGATTTTGATTCAGTCACCGACCAGTTGAACATTAATTTCGAAACCAGAGCTACTGCATTGAATGTGTTCGGTAATCTTGGAGCCATGCCCCTTTTCAGATGGTACCAAACAGAAGAGATCACTAATATCCTGTCAATAGGAGGCGAATTCAAATCTGACATGGAAGTTCTGAATGATCCTGATTTTAATTTGAATTTCGAATCTTACTTGAATGAATATTTTTATGATCCAATTATTAACATAAGCTATAACCTTTATCTCAATTTTAAAATAAACCAGAAAAACTCTTTCAGTTTGGAGTCCAGCCATAATTGGGCATGGGATCCATTTACCTGGAACAGCAGCACTTCAGGTTTGTACAATTGGGTAGTAATGCCCGATAAAGTAATTCGTATACCAATTATTTATGATAAAAACAACGAAAAAGATACATATTTTGAGCATAGTGAAAAAGTGACAATTTCAACCGGTCTCCGGAATGAACAAAACGAGTTTGACCTTACCCTGACTGCAAATCATACTACAAATCTTATTATTTCAGATACCGGGACTATATCCCTGTTTGCAGGAATAGGATTTGATCAAAAAAGCATTACAAGCAGTTCTGTAAATACCAGGTACTATTTAATTGGAATAGAAGCAGGTATATCAGCTAAACTCACTTTCTAAAACCACATTCTTTTCCCTGTTATTGCTGTTTTTTTTATTCTCTCTGGTGTATACTCTCCATATGAAGGAGATGTTATGAATTTACTACGAAAATTATTTTTGTTATTTATAATAACAGTGTTAGTTGTTCCCGCTTTTGCTGAAGAAGAAGATGATTCAGGTTTCAATTTTGGAATGGTTATGGAACTTGGTGCAGAAACTTTTAATGAAAACGGAGATTCTGTTTCATATCAGATGCTTTCACTTAATCCTGATTTTGCTTTTGGTAAGATAGGAATAGGACTGGCATTTACCCTTCATTTTCAATTTGATGATGGTGATGGTGATTTCTACTTTCGTAAAGAAGACTGGATACCGGACTCTGAACGATCATTTCTTGATATCTATCTTCCTATTTTCAGATATATAAGATACGGCCATAAGGGAGATCCACTCTACGGCAAGATCGGCTCTATAGATGATGGAACTCTGGGAAATGGTTTTATTATGGGGAATTATTCCAATTCACACTTTCTTCCTGAACTGAGAATGGTCGGACTTGCTCTGGATATTGATGGTAGCCTGTTCAACTTCCCATATATTGGTATAGAAACCTTTGCAGGCAACCTTGCGAAGATGGATGTTTTTGGAACAAGAATCTATGTCAGACCGCTAACATCTCTTGGTATTCCTATAATAGAGGATCTGCAAATAGGAGCAACAGCTGCATTTGACAGAGACCCTGATGCTCTTAATGATTTTACGTTAGATCCTGATGTTCCATCATCTGTTTACGTTCCTGATCCTGTATCCATGTATGGAGTCGATTTCAAACAACCGATAATATCAAATAATGCAATTTCTCTGGCTCTTTTTGGTGATGTTGCATTTCAGCCCGCAAGCGAAAATAAGACCGAAACAAGTATAGGTGGTCTTCTTGGTTTTGGTGGTCAACTGGTTAATTTTATCAACTATGGTTTGAACGCTCTCTTTTTAGGCGATGATTTCATGCCCTTCTACTTTGATTCTGTCTACGATCTCTACAGAGAAAAAAATTATGAGGTTTATAATGGCAGCAATAACATAGCAGGTTATAGCGGATGGCTTGCCAGTCTTGGTTTCACATTCCTTGATGGTATGTTTGAATTTAATACATCCGTTGACGGTGCCTTCAGCAGAATCAGTGGAATTGAAACAACCTATCCCCACCTAAGATCAGTACTGGTTGTTGGAGAAGGCCTGATTCCGGGATTTTTCTTCGATGCAAGCTATGACAAACGATATATTGATACATGGTCAGATCTTATAGATCCCGAAAATGCCGTTATAGGTGCAAATATCAACTACAAGACAGGTCCGGCAATAATTACCATGGGTTACAACCTGCGTTATGTGCCGGAAGATGGAAGCTGGGACACTACATCCAAACTATCCACTTCGATTAGTTTTTAACAGGAGGTTAGATAATGAAAAAAATATTTATACTTTTACTACTGACAGTATCAATCAGTCTCTATGCTCAGTATGGAGCACCAGTTGCAATACTTGAGTACTTTGATGATGATCTGGAAATTGAAATAACAGCTGCTGATGGTGTTGCTCTCAGCGATATATACTATGGTATGGATCTGAATGAAGGTGACACAATCAGAACCAGCAGAACTGCTGCAGAAATAAGACTTGATCCCAATGGATCAATTATAAAGCTCTCTCCTTTTACAGTTTTTACAATAGAAAGCCTTCAGAAATCTTCTGAAGAATCAAATAATTTCTTCCTGGTATCCGGGAAAATAAGAGCTATTGCCGCCAGGTCAGGTATAGGTGAAAAATATCAGATAACAACACAATCTGCAGTCTGTGGTGTCCGTGGTACAGATTTTGGAGTAATATCCATCCCTGGAAGCGAAGAAAAAGCCTTTGTAGTTAATGGTTTAATTGATTATACAAATTCCTTAACAAGCCAGAAAATTCAGCTCGGATCAGGAATGGTCGGAGATGTACTTGCAGGTGTTTTTCAGGCAATGACCGCCAGTGCGGAACAGATGAATGACCTTGTAAAAGACGTTATCTTTGAAAAGCTTGATCCTAAAGTAGTACCGGGACATGATACTCCGGAAGAAGTTCTCGAGGAAGAGCCTGAAGAAGAGACAGGGGAAGAAGCTACAGTCGAAGCTACTGAAGAAGATGAACCAGTGGATAAAACCAAGGAAACTATTGAAGAATCTGCTGTTTTATCAGTACTGAGCGATATTCTTGGACTCGAAATTGGAACAGTAACAATGGACGGTGCTACTTATTCAAAAGCTATAATTCAGCCGACATTTAATCTTGGTAAACTGAAACTGTCATTGTACCTCCCTATAGTATATCAAACAGATCTTTTTAACCCCAAGGACTGGTACGAACCTGAAGGAAACAATGAATGGTCATTTGGCTTCGATCAGGAAGATGTTGAAGATATTGCTATGGACTTTTTATCTGACCTTTTCCTTAAAATAAGATATATCCAATGGGGAGAACAGAGAGATCCTTTCTTCTTTAAAATAGGTAATATTAACAGTG
>CBDVAD010000317.1:0-4596 GCA_965371875.1 uncultured bacterium | reverse complement strand
TCATAAATCTATTCTGAATAAGATCACGTTCATCATTCTTCATTCCAGCGTGATAATGATGGGAATTTATTCCATTTGTACGAAGAAAGTTAGAAACATTTTCTGCCGTTTTCTGCAATGTAACATAAACAATAGTGGGCTCATTGGGTGATTCATTGATTCTTTTAATAAGGAATTTACTTTTCTCATAACCATGCACCGAACTAATCTGCAGGAAAAGGTTTTCCCTGTAGGATCCGGTAATTGTAATATTATCACGGGGTACATTTAATTTCAAACTCATATCACCTGCTACCTGTTCCGTGGCAGTGGCAGTTAGTAAAAGAACCTGTTTTATACCGTATTCTTTTTGATAATCAGGTAGTTTGAGATATTCAGGACGGAAATTATGCCCCCATTCAGAGATACAATGGGCTTCATCAATTACAAGTAAAGAAATAACCATTTTTTCCAGATGAAAACGAAACCGTTCATTTTTGAAACGTTCCACTGAGATCATTAGTATTTTTAAATCTCCACTTACCGCTTTTCCAATAATTTCATTGTACTCATCTCTTTCAAGAGTTGAATCAATTTTTGCTGCAGAGATATTTTTTTTTAATAAAAAATCGAGCTGATCCTTCATTAGAGAGAGTAAGGGGGAAACAACAAGAGTCAAATTTGGCAGCAATATACCCGGTAATTGATAACAGAGAGATTTACCTGCACCTGTTGGAAAAATAGCTGCAGCAGATTCTCCATTCATTATTCTTGTTATTACTTCTTTCTGCCCCTTCTTAAAGGAAGTAAATCCAAAATATTTCTGTAATTGATTTTCCATTCTTAATCCTTTTAAAAGCTATTACTGGTCTCTATATCTATATACAGGGTAAATTGATTTCCTGCTTCAATCCAGAATTTTAGGTCTCTATATCTATATGAGGCTATCTGGTAACTCTGTAATTCACTAATAATGTCCTTAAGTAAATTATATACCGCTAACATCAGTACCTGCAACTTAAAATGAAGCCTCGTTTCAGTGGGATTAAGTTTGGGGATAGACTGAAATACAGGGTAAATTGCTTTCCTGCTTCAATTCACAGAATATTTATATTAAATTCAATTACTGATTGCACTAATCTAACTGTGAATAAATACCATCACGCATTATCCCCAGGTAGAAAGCCCAGTTATCCATATAGTCCTGCTTAATCTTAACCGGATCTTTTTCAGTTTTGATTTCATTCAGAAAATCAAACCGGGTTTTAAGGAGCAGCCACATAGCCAGTTCAAGGATACGTTCCTTAGAATATCTTAATCTTGATGTATCAGCATCACCAAAAAGTTCGAGAAAATGATCACGGAAAATATTTTGAATTCCGGAAGCGATTTTCTCATTTGCAAGATTGGATGTTCGGACAATAAGATATACAAACTCAGGATGATCAATGTAGAAATCAATTGCCAGTTCTGAAACATGCTTCAAACGATCCAGCAAATCACCGGGAAGGGTCTGCATCTCAGCTTCAACGCGCATTTTTAAATAATCATAAAGCTGTGAATAAGTATAATCAACAATAAATATAAAGAGTTCTTCTTTTGAGGAAACATATTCATATAATCCTCCCTTGGATATTCCCGCACGTTTGATAATTCCATCCATGGAACTTGAGTCATAACCGTGTTCCCCGAATTCTTCAACACAGGCATTGATTATACGTTGTTTTTTCTTTTCAGACAGATTATCGAATGTTGGTTTCATAGCACAGTTTAGAATTTCCTTTGATCGAGAACCCGTTTTACTTTCATACCTGAAGATCTACCCAGGCTTTTGGGTTCAATCAGAGTAATTTTAGCATGCAGTCCAAGACTCGTAATAAGGTGCTGGTGGATATTATCCTGAAATTTCTGGACCTTTCTAATCTCATCAAATGCAAAGACATTGCTGGTAACCTCTACGCGTAATTCGATAACATCAAGCCCTTCCTCTCTATTAAGTATAATCTGAAAATGAGGCTCTACTCCCTCAATTTCAAATAAGAGAGCCTCTATTTGGGAAGGAAAGATGTTATTACCATCAACAATTATCATGTCATCAGTACGGCCGGAAATTCGTTTGATTCGCTGCGTAGTTCTGCCACACTCACAATTACCCTCTATAATGCTGGAAATATCACCAGTACGGTAGCGTATTAATGGAAATCCCTGTTTAGTAATTGTTGTAAAAACCAGTTCACCCTCTTCACCAGCCGGTAAGATCTCCATAGTTTCAGGGTCAATCACTTCCACGATAAAATGATCCTCATTTACATGCAGGCCATTACGATTATTACATTCAAAAGCAACACCTGGTCCTATAATTTCACTCAGACCGTAGTTGTCAAAGGCACGGATTTTCAGTCTGGATTCAATTTCCGTTCTCAGTTTTTCACTCCAGGGCTCAGATCCAAACAAACCAACTGATAAATTAAGCTCCTGGGGATCCATCCCGTGTTCTTCCAGGATCGAAACTATGTGGAGTGCATATCCCGGCGTTGAAACCAGTGCAGAACTTCGATAATCCTTCATAATCTGAATCTGTTTCAGGACCTCCTCTCCTGAAGCAGGAATTACAGAAGCACCAATTTGCTCAGCTCCATAATGGAATCCTAAGCCTCCTGTAGACTGGGAATAGTTAAACGCAATCTGTACCAGATCATGGCCTGTCAACCCTGCTGCTGAAAGAACACGGGCTACAAGAGTCGACCATATTTTCAGGTCATTCTTTGTATACCCCACTACTATGGGATGCCCGGTAGTCCCGGAAGTAGAATGGATCCGTACAATATCTCTTAATGGTACGGCAAATGCTTCGTATGGATAGCTCTTTCTCAAGTCCTCTTTGGTAGTAAAGGGAAGATTTTTCAAATCATCAAGAGACTTAACCTGGGAGATATCTACACCTTTTTCGTCATACAAATTTTTGTAAAATAAAACATTCCGGTAGATCCTGTTTAAAGTTGCCTGAAGCCGTTCAACCTGAAGCTGTTCAAGATCTTCCCGCAACATAGTTTCATATTCCATTGAATAAATCACTTCTGCCTCCCTTCAAACTAAGCAATTCCTCTCATATCAATCAGTAAAATCTTTATAATCACGACCCAGATATGCCCGTTTTACATCGTTATTATCCAGCAATTCCTCTGCACTCCCTTCGAGAACAAGAGAACCTGTTTCCATTACATATCCTCTATCGGCAATCTCCAACACAGCCCTGGCATTCTGCTCAACAATTAGAATTGTCTTCCCCTGATCCCTCAGGTCCATGACCACTTTAAAAATATTCTTTACAATGATTGGCGCCAGCCCCATAGATGGTTCATCCATAAGCAGTAATTCAGGGCTCGACATCAGGGCCCGTCCAATAGCAACCATCTGCTGTTCACCCCCGGAAAGAGTACCTGCCAATTGTTTTTTTCGTTCCAGCAGGACAGGAAACATTTCATAAATATTTTCCAAATGCTTTTCTGCAGATTTTTTATCTCGCTTTCTGAAAAGAGTATACGCTCCAAGAATCAGATTCTCCCTGACTGTCATTGTAGGAAATAATTGCCGTCCCTCGGGAACCAGTACACATCCGTTTTTGACAATATGGTCAGGAAAGACTCCGGTTACATTATTTCCCTTCAAACTGATTTCACCCGATGTCGGTTTTACTATAGATGTAATAGTGTTCAAAAGTGTAGTTTTCCCGGCGCCGTTAGCTCCAATAATTGTAACGATTTCTCCCGGATTTACATGGAGACTAATTCCTTTTAATACCTTTAATTTATCATAACCAGCTTCAAGATTCCTGATTTTAAGCATCATCACCACCCAGATAGATTCGTATGACCTCTTCATTATTCTGAATATCGGCCGGTATCCCCTCTGCAATTTTCTGACCGAAATTAAGGACTACTATTTCATCGGAAATATCCATAACAAGAGACATATCGTGTTCCACAAGCAGAATGGTTCTTCCCTGATCACGAATTTCTATGATCCGATTGGCAAGGTCCTCTGTTTCGTGCATGTTAAGGCCGGCAGCAGGTTCATCTAAAAGAAGAAAAGCTGGATCTGAGGCTAAGGCCCGTGCCAGCTCCACAGCCCTCTGGTTCCCGAAAGAAAGATTCCCAACCTCTGTATCTTTTATATCAATAATTTCCAGCCAGTCCAGGATAGGTATTATTGCTTCTACTGCTTTTTTTTCTTCCATACGGCCCTTCTTTAGTGCCAGCATCCCGGAAACAAACCCTGATCTGCTAAGGGTATGCCGTCCAAGGAGTACATTATCCAGCACTGTTAAATGCGGAGAAAGTTTCAGGTTCTGAAATGTTCTTAGAACGCCCTGCTGTGCAATCTGCCAGGGCTGCATGCCTGTAATCAGGTAGTCTTTAAAGAAAACCTGACCCGAAGTGGGGGCATAAGAACCGGCAATCATGTTAAACATGGTGGTTTTTCCGGCACCATTGGGGCCAATGACTGCTTTTATTATTCCAGGCCGAACATCAAAAGAGACAGAATCTACTGCATGCAGACCGCCGAAAAATTTATCCAGACCCTGAATTCGGAGAAGTGAATCGGAGGTATCGGATG
>CBDVAD010000316.1:0-4625 GCA_965371875.1 uncultured bacterium | reverse complement strand
CGGAACAATGCTGTTCCTGAAGGGATTTTGAAGACTGATCAGGTGCTTCGGGAAGAGGAAGCGGATAAGCTTGAGAGGGGACCTATGGGAAAAGGTTGATAATAATGCGTAAAGTATGTCTTTTTTGCCTTATATCTTCTAAATATATCTAAAATCTCCAATACTCTTGTAAGGAATTCCCTGACATGACAGTGAATAAAAAGTGTTCTATGATGCTAACGGACGGTTGTTCATAATTTTTTTTATGCTTCAACATTGAATACAAATCGGTTATACTTCGGAAAAACGTGGTATTACAAAATCAGGAGCTGATTCGGGTGAGTTATTTAAATGGAAATATTGTCTTTCTTACTGCATTTATCATGTTCTCCATTCCAGCCTCTGTAATAGATATAAAGCAAAAACGGATTCCTGATTGGATTGTTTTTCCTGGAATAGCAGTGCTGCTTGGACTCCGGGCCTTTAGTTTTGGAGATCCTGCCATGAAAATAGTATTGGAGATGATAGCGGGATCTTTAATTTTTTTTGGAATCCGCTTTCTTACAAACGGAAAGCTTGGGATGGGGGACGTAAAGTTTGCGGCTCTTATGGGTGTATTTATTGGTTTTCCAGGATGGTTTATTGCTACCGGATTGGCCTCTGTTCTGGGACTCATCTTTGCATTAATGGGATTACTTTTTAAAAAGCTCAATAAGAGTTCGAAAATCCCCTTTGCTCCTTTTTTAACAGTAGGAAGCATTGGGGCATATTTCGTAGATTACAATATATTGCTTAGAATTTAGGTTTGAGGGAATGAAAAAATTATATTTAATATTACTATTAATAGTTACTGTTTTTCTGCTACCTTCTCAGGAAATAAAGCAGATGGAATTCGTAAATCAGTCAATAAAGGATATCCTTTTCACCCTGGCGCAGACAACTGGTACTTCCATCATTGCCGATGACACAGTAGATGGACAAGCATCCTATCATTTTAGTGATACTAATCTTGATACCGCTTTGGAGCATTTTCTTTCCCACTATGACTTATACTTCTGGAAAAAAGACGGAATCTACTATGTTTCAAAGGTTATGGTTAAATATAATGAGACTACTGATCTCTTAACACTTTTTGCAAAGGATGTGGAACCCCGGTTGATTTTTGAGAAGATATCAAAAGAGATAAAGTCTACTATTTTATTTGATTCTCTTCCCCGGGAGCGGTTAACGGTAAATGCTGAGTCTCTACCGGTGAACCGGGTAATTGAGATTGTAATGCACCGTTTTAGTAATTACGAGGTTGAAGATCTTGACGATTACTACTATGTAAAGAAGCGACCTGTGGAACGGGGCACATCTCAAAGGAGTGTTGCCGGTACTGTTACTATGGGAAATGGTCTCTTTTCAATTTCTGCGGATTCTATTCGTCTGACAGATGCTCTGTCCATGCTTTTTTCAGAGTCAGAGCTTGAATATTCCATGATGAAAAGAGGGGACTTTGTCCTTGAAAACATCCATTTCAAAGATAAATCATTCGATGAACTACTTCGCCTTATACTGGAACGAGCCGATGGGGATTTTACTGTTCGTCGGGATATTTATTATATCTTCGATATTTCAAAAAACGAAATTATGAAAAAGATGGATGATATTGAATTCATAAAGCTGGACAATATTCCTGTAGAGCTGCTGCCCTCTTTATTCCCGGCCGGGCTTGCCAGTTCATCTATCTTCAAAATAGACAAGGATAATAATGCAATTATTCTCTCAGGTACGTACGAGGAAACAACTCCGGTAAGAGAATTTATCACAAAACTTGAAGCAGAGTATGAGGAAAAGCAGGTATCTAAACTTGATCTCTCCTTCCTTACGGTGGATGAGCTCTTAAAACTGCTTCCAACGCGACTGCAGAAGCTTCAGGTTGTTCGGACAGGGAACCCTGGAACGTTGATCCTTGAAGCAGCAAAAGAACAGATAGATGACTTTACCTCTTTTGCGAAGATGATTGACATACATGGTGAAGGTCTTGCTGTTCCTCTAAAGTATATCAGGGCTGAAGATCTGTTAAAGAATCTTCCACCATCTGTCAGTGAAACTGATATTGTTAAATCAGCCGATCCGAATCTTGTCTTTTTTAAAGGATCTAAAGAAAAGCTGGAACGATTTCTTAAGGATCTCGAATATATTGACAAGCCCATTCCTCAGATCCGGTATGAACTTCTTGTTGTCCAGTATCAGGAAAGTAAGAATAAAGAATTCGGCCTTACCGCCAGTAATGAAATAATGGAGTCGGGTGCTCAGACTTCTCTACTTGGCTCCCTGGGAAATCTTATTAACTTAAATCTGGATATTGTGACAACTTTTGGTTATCTGTTTGCCATTGATTTGAATGCCAAGATCAGTGATTCGGAAGCAAGGATAATGGCCGATACGACACTGAATGGTCTTACAGGAGAGGATATTAGTTTTCAGAATACCAATACATACAGATACAGGGATATGGAAATTGATCCTGATACAGGTGAAGCACAATCCACAGGTGTAACGCGAGAGATTACTTCCGGTCTCATAATCAGTATAAACGGCTGGGTATCGGGTGACAATATGATAACAATGGATGTGAAATCCACAGTTTCAAAGAGAGGCGCAGATGTCTCTTCAAGCACTGGAAATCCTCCTCCTACATCAGAGAAGGTAATTAGTACTCATGTACGTACTCCTTCAGGGAAACCAGTGATAATAAGCGGCCTTCTACAGCAGGAAAGGGATGTCATCTATCAAAAAACTCCGATCCTCAGCTCTATTCCACTTTTGGGGTGGCTCTTTACCAGTGAGGTTGAAACATTTACAAACACTGAGCTGATTATCTATATTGTTCCATATATTGAATATCCTGAAAGGGAAAGGCTTGCAAGTGACAGGATTTTTAAAGAATATTATAAGAGTTTCTTCGAGGAAAAGGGTTCATGGAACTGACAGAAGAGATGCCGGAAGAAATAGACGGCGTATTAATTTCAGATTTCCTGCCTCTTCCTGATGAGAATAATCAGTACAGTTCTGATTTTATAGAGACCCATTCGGCGATTGTTTTGAAGAGTGATGATATTTCCGTTACCATCGGTATTTGTAGTCCTGGCAACACTGAACTAAGAGAAACACTATCCCATTTTCATGATAAGAAAATTATATATAAACGAATTGATCATGATGAACTCTCAGAATATCTTGGAAAACTTCATGGGGGTCTTGATGATCAGAACCTTTCAGCTGCCTCTTCCGGAAACGAAAAACTGCTCCTTGATAAAATCGCTAATGATGCACCCATAATTAATTTTGTAAATAGTACTATCATTGAGGGGATTCGCAAAAGGGCATCGGATATCCATATTGAAGCCTTTACTGATACTGTTAAGGTTCGGTACCGGATCGATGGAGTCCTCCAGACAGTCAACCAGATATCCCCTTCCATGTTTCCGGCAGTATCATCCCGAATCAAGATTATGTCAAACCTTAATATCATGGAGCGAAGGCTTCCTCAGGACGGTAGAATCTCGGTCCATCTGGGAGAAGATACCCAGGATATTCGTGTTTCTATTGTCCCGACAGCCAGGGGAGAATCTATTGTTCTCCGGCTGTTAAATAGAAAAAGTGCTCTTATAGGACTTGATGAAATTGGTCTTCGGGATGAAGGCCTTTCTGATATCAGAAAGATACTTAAAACTCCATTTGGACTGGTTCTTGCCACAGGCCCTACAGGAAGTGGAAAGACCACAACTTTAAATTCAATGCTCAGAGAGATGGACAGGGAGAGTCAGAAAATTATAACAATAGAAGACCCTATTGAATATGTGATCGACGGTATTGATCAGATACAGACAAATGAAGCCATAGGACTTACTTTTACAACTATTCTGAAACGTATTCTCCGGCAGGACCCTAATATAATAATGGTCGGTGAGATAAGAGACACCGAAACAGCAGATCTATGTATACGGGCAGCTTTGACGGGGCACCTGGTTCTTTCAACTCTTCATACAAATGATGCTATATCTGTAATAGACAGGCTTCGGGATATGGGAGTTGAACCTTTTATGATTGCGGCAGTTCTTAAAACATCCATGGCCCAGCGACTGGTAAGAAAATTATGCCCTGACTGCATGAAGAAGAGGAAAATCGGTTCTGCTGAGAAGGAGTTCTTTAGGGAAACCGGAAGCATACCTGAATACATCTTTGATGCAGTTGGATGTGAGAGCTGCGATGGAACGGGGTATCATGGGCGGACACTTATTCATGAGTACTTTTCCTGGGATGAAGAGATTGAACGACTGATTGTAGCAGGGGCCAAACACTCTGAGATAAAAGCATATTTGAAAAAAACGGGTATGGTTACTTTATCCACCGATGGTCTTATAAAGATAAAAGAGGGTCTGACTACTCTTTCTGAACTTGAAATGGTCATGACAGTATAATGGGCAGGTATAAATGCACGGTTTCTGATAAGAATGGGAAGATCCTGAAATTTGTCAGGCAGGGAAGTTCTCTCTCAGCCATTCAGGCAGAACTTCAGAAGGAAGAGTACTTCCCTGTTTCCATTCGGGAACAGGCTGCAAAGAATGCTAAAAAACAATTAAATAGCTCAAAAAAGA
>CBDVAD010000315.1:0-4662 GCA_965371875.1 uncultured bacterium | reverse complement strand
ATACCGAATTTATAACTCATATTCTCCTCCGATTGATATATTATATCAGATACAAATAAGGCTGTGGAAATAATAATAGCGAAACAAAGAAATAACCTGTATAATTCTTCCAGGGGGAGTTTAATGTTCAAGATTGCAGTTACCGATGACAGATATGGCAGTTATAAGGAAGAGGAAAAAGTGCTTAAGGAGATAGATGGGGAACTTATTATCCTCGATCCTGAAAACAAAACAGAATTTGACAGAATAATAGAGGAAGTAGATGCAGTTCTGGTGAATCTCCATCACATGGATGAGGAGCTGATCTCCAAACTTGATAAATGCAGAGTAATTTCCAGGTATGGAGTTGGTTATGATAATGTAGATGTTGACGCTGCAACAAAAAAAGGAATATGGGTTGCAAGAGTACCGGACTATTCTATTGAAGATGTATCTGACCAGGCCCTTGCCCTCATGATGGGTTGTATAAGGAAAGTAGCGTATAAGGACAGAATGATAAGGACAGGAAAGTGGAACCTTCATGATGATCAGCCCTGTCACAGGATGAAGGATGGTGTCCTCGGACTGATTGGGTATGGTGCTATTGCAAGGCGGCTTCACGAAAAAACAGTGGGATTTGGATTTTCTCGGGTGCTGGTGTATGATCCCTTTGTCAAAGAAGAAGATATCAGAAAAAATGGAGCTGTTCCTGCTGATCTCTCTACAGTTCTGTCTGACTCTGATTTTGTCTCTGTTCATGTTCCCTTAAATGAATCTACCGGAAAAATGATAGGAGAAAAACAGCTGTCAATGATGAAGAAGGGTTCAATACTGATAAACACTTCAAGAGGCGGTGTTCTGGATGAACAGGCAGTAACAGAGGCCTTGAGGTCCGGGAGAATTACCGGGGCAGGTCTGGACGTATTTGAAGTAGAACCGCTTCCTTTGAATAGTCCATTACGTAAACTTGATAATGTAATTCTGTCCGATCATACAGGCTGGTACAGTGAGGAATCCAAAGAGGAGCTTAAGACAAAAGCAGCGCTGAATATTGCAGCTGTTTTGAAGGGAGGAAGGCCTGTCTATCCGGTTAATGAGATTTAGTACACCTTTCTTCCCTGACGCCATGTTGCAAGGACTTCGATTTGTGTATCACCACTCTTCCAGTTGAACATCGTCAGATCTGCAGGGGCTCCCGGCTTAAGCTCAGGCACAGGACCTGATGGGAAAAACAGTCTCTGAGGGTTCACTGTACATAGAGTCACTGCATCAGCAGGACTAAGTTTTAATTCATTCATAAGCCATGCCAGTGAGTAATTTAGAAGCTGCCCTGAGCCTGCCAGATATTCAGTACCGGCAAGTCCTAGATGGCCATCTTCAAATACCTCTACATCAATACCACCCCACTTATGTATTCCCGGTTTCATGCCGCCCAATACTGCAATGTCGCTTACCAGCACCACCTTGTCCAACGTTTTGGCTCGCAGTATTACCTTTGCAACAGCAGGGGGAAGATGGTATCCGTCAGCTATAATGCTGGCAGACAGCCTGTCAGAAGCCAGCTGTTCCCATATATAGTTCCTTAATCTTGGAATCATTCCATGGCTTCCATTTCCCAGATGAGTCGACATGGATGCACCTGCTTTTACAGCCTCTCTTATCATCTCTGGATCTGCGGCTGTGTGGCCAATAGAAACAACTACACCTTCCAAAGTGACTCTTCTGATAAAATCCAAAGCCCCGGGCAGCTCAGGAGCTAATGTTACTTGCCTGATTTTCCCCCCTGCAGCTTCCTGCCACTCAGTAAACTCAGTAAAATCAGGATCTCTTATAAACCTGATATTATGTGCCCCACGGGGACCATCTTCAGAAGAGATATAGGGACCTTCAATATGTATACCAGGGATGGCCGCTGAAATTTCCGGATTCTCTGTAAGTATCCGGTTTATTACTTTGAGATTCTTTATTATAAGCTCCTGTGAGTTGGTCACAATTGTAGGAAAATGACGACTTGTTCCGGAAGCAGCCAGCATATCGGTTATCTTTATAACATCACCCGGTTCAAGGTTTTCCGAACTGTAATCAAGACCAGCATAACCATTGACCTGGGTATCCATGAATCCAGGGGAAATATAAGGCAAATGTTCGGAAGTATCCAATTCTTTAACTGCAGTTATTACACCTTCATTAAAGCTGATCCTGATATTCTTTCCGGTAAAAACTGAACGCCCTGTAACATCTTCCATGAATATCTCCCTTGATTTTCCTGATAATCATTATAAGCTATTTACCTTATCTATTCATACATTTTAAGTAGAAGCAACTGAGTCAATTCTATTATAACAGAATTGCTGTTTTACTAATCAAATTATTGGAGTTGGGGTCATATATATGTTAGAATCAAGCTTAGAGGTAATACAAGGATGATAAAAACTGCTATATGCAACGAATTATTTGGTAACATGAGTTTTCAGGAAAGTTGTGATTTAACAGCATCTCATGGATTTAAAGGAATTGAAATCGCGCCTTTTACACTCTTTGGGGATGTGACTTCCATTCCTCCGGATACAATTACTATGATTAAAAATGCCCTGAATAACAGCGGCCTTGAGTTTGCAGGCCTCCACTGGTTATTTGTAAAACCGGAAAATTTACATATTACTTCCCCGGATAAACTAACAAGAGAAAGATCCTGGGATCATTTAAAAAGACTGCTGAACCTGGCAGGAGAACTTGGAGGAGGGAATCTTACTCTTGGTTCACCAAAACAAAGAATAGCTGCAGACATAAGTATTTCAGAAGCCCTGGACTATATGGAAGACGGCCTTGCAGGAGTAGCGGACACTGCTGCTGACTGTGATTCAACTGTGTGTATTGAAGCATTGGCATCAGCAGATACAAATGTAATAAACACTCTGAAAGAATCAACTAAAATGATTCAGAGAGTTGGTCGGGATTCTATCTCCGGTATGTTTGATTTTCATAACTGCGGTGATGAGACAGACAGCTGGGCTGAGCTGATAAAAGAAAATAGATCAATAATCAAACATGTTCACCTGAACACAACTGAAGGAGGACATCCAAATTCCAGTGACACAGATAAATACAGTGAATCATTTTCAGTTCTGAAGGATATTAATTATAATGGATGGGTCTCACTCGAAATTTTTACAATACCGGAAAACCCTGAACAGGTGATCTCGGAGACTGCTGCATTTCTTAGGGGAATGCCATTTTAATTAAATTTCATTGAGTCGATAAATCTGCAATATCCGGACTTTAAACATCTCCAAGTATTTCATCACATACATCTGCAAGAACTTTCAGGCCTTCTTTAAGAGCTTCTTCTGTAATTACCAGAGGAGGCGCTATCTTAATACACTCTCCTGCAATTCCAACAGGCGCAAACATCAACAGCCCCTTTTGAAAACATTTCTCATTTATGTTTTTTGCAGTTTCAGAATCGGGTTCCTTTGTACCGGGTTTTACAACCTGTATTCCTGCTACAAGACCTTTGCCGTGAAGACATCCCAGGTTATCCGGATACTTATCCACTATCTCCTGCAAACCTGTCATAAGAACCTCTCCAAGCTTTCGACTGTTCTCTACAAGGTTCTCATTTTCTATCAGCTTCAAATTCTCTATAGCCGCAACAACTGGTAAGGGGCTTGCAGAATGAGTTGAAGTCATTGATCCGGGTGCATATAGATCCAGTACCTTTTTTTTGCCAATAACAGCTGAAAGAGGAAGGGAGGAGGTTATTCCTTTACCGCAAACAATCAAATCCGGCTCCACACCATAATGCTCATATGTAAACATCTTACCGGAACGACCAAACCCTGCCTGAACTTCATCATAAATTGAAATAATATCGTATTTTCTACAGAAATCCTGCAAGTCCTGCGCATACTCGACTGGAAGAAAATCAGGACCAACTCCCTGATAGGATTCAGTTATTACCCCTGCTATCTGTTCACCGGTAATTCCCTTATCCTCAAGACTCTTTAAAAACAGCTCAAACCCTGTATCTTCATTTTTATAGCCATCTGGAAAAGGAACTTGAATAAATGTTTCTCCCTCACCAACAATCCATGTTTTAAGTTTATCCATTCCCCCTGCAAGCTGGGATCCAAGAGTTCTGCCATGAAAGGCATTTTTAAATGAAACTATATACTTTTTCCCCTTTCCATGTTTTTCAACAGCATAGGTTCTGGCAAGCTTAATTGCATTTTCAACAGCTTCACTTCCTGTGCTTAAGAGAAATACTGAATATTCGTCCGGTTTTGGAGCAAGCTCTTTTAACATATCTGTAAGTTCTGCCCGTTTTTCATGAACGAAAACATAGGTTGAAAGGAGAGGTTTATCAATTACCTCTTTGAGTGCATCCCTTACCTCTTTGCGACCATGTCCCGAGTTTGCAATTAATACTCCTGCAGACCAGTCTATCCATCTGTTTCCCCATCTGTCTTCTACTATAAATCCCTCTGCTTTATCCCAGATAATCGGGGGCTGACCCATCATACTCCTGGGTTCAGACAGGGAAAGTTTTTTAAAAATTTCCAGAGATTCGGGTACCGGAAGTTTGGTTTTTATTGTTCTGTATTTAGTTTCAACTGCCGGTACTTCCACCGGTGTAAGATTATACTGTGCCATTTTTTACTCCTTAACCCTCAATATGGGGAT
>CBDVAD010000314.1:0-4665 GCA_965371875.1 uncultured bacterium | reverse complement strand
GGAACTTCATGAGAAACAGCTTTTTTCTTTAATGACACTGGTTTCGTGCTTTTGCGCTCTTTTAATTGTTTTATAATTCTATTTGTTTTTTGTTCATGAGTTAGCATCTTTTCCACCGATTATAAATTAAAGATTGTAATCATTATAATAACATGAATGTACAATTATTAACTCCTTTTTTTAATCTCCAAATTATTAGAGCCGAAATTGAATAAGGTTGTTTAACATCGTGATCGTAAGAAACCATCAGAATTTTCCAGAAATTCGATAAGATTTTAACAATTAGATGTGCTATACAACAGTATTTTCTGTATGTTGGCATTTTCTCTGAGAATTTTATTGACAAGGAATATAACTTTTTTTATCTTTAACTTAGTACCAGGAAGAGCGAATGGCCCTTGCCACACACGCACCTTTACTGCCTGGGCAGTGTGCTCTTCGGCTGACGTTGACTGATTTCAGCGCGGCCCACAGATTATCATAACGCCCGCTGGCTGACCCGTTGCACTGAACTCGTGGGCGGTATTGCAGGAGGCTCGTTATGAAATTGGTCCTTCTTGGAACCAACGTCCTCGTACCCACAGAGGAGGGCGGCCAAACAGCGTGCTACATGCTTCCGGAACAAGGCATCGTGCTTGACGCAGGTACTGGCCTGTATCGATTAGCCCAGCATTTACAGACCTCGTCCCTCGATATTTATCTCACCCATGCACATGGGGATCACACGCTGGGTTTGTTCCATCTTCGGGGTGCCGTCCTGATGAATCTGCAATTTAGCTCTGGACATAGGGTAACTGATGAAACGTTTTCGACAGTGTGGCAGTCCGCGATCGAATTTATGGGTAGAGTGCGCATCCACGCCGCGCCAGAGACTCTGGCGGCGATCCAGATCGATCCTGTGTACCGTGATCTGATTAGGAATTGAAACTGGCAGTTGCTCGAGTTGGACTCTGAAACGAAGCTTGCAGACGCCGGAACGCTGACGTACTTCCCTCTGGAGCACACCATTCCCTGTTTCGGTTTTCGGCTCGATTGGCCCGGGCATTCTCTGGCATATGTAACGGACACTGTTGCCAAACCGGATGCAGCATACATCGACCACATTAAGGGGGTGGACCTGCTACTGCATGAGCGTACCTTTCCTGACAGGCTGGTGAATATTGCGCACAAGTATGGTCACAGCCATACGACCTCGGTTGCACAAGTCGCTGCCGCAGCGCACGTGGGGCGCCTGGTCATTATCCACGACAACAAGATGTTTGGTTCTGAGCTTAAAGAAGCTCGCGCTATCTTTCGGAAGACGGAGGTGGGTATCGACGGAATGGAAATAGAATTCTGACCTGCCGCGCCAAAGAGTTGACGCAACCGTATTTCGCATAGAGTTTTGGTCATCAAGGTATCGTTTTGTAGGTTCCCCGACATCGACATGCTCCAGGCCCTTAATATCGACGGAATCCTAAAAATGAAAATTAAACACAGCTATCGGGTATCAGCAATATGATTGATATCTTAGTCTTAGAAATAATATCATGCCGATTCCATGGCAACACTCAAAATAATAAATAACAGATATCTTGACAGACCCAACTCATAGCTTTATCGTTCCTCTATATGAACCTCAGAAAAGTACTAAACAAAAATGTTGCCGAACTGGAACTTCAGGGAAGCAGCAAACAGGAAATAATTGAAAATCTTTTGGATATTCTTGTTAAGACCGGAAAGGTTAAAGACAGAGCTGTTGCTCTTGAAGCACTCCTGGAGAGAGAAGCCAAAATGTCTACTGGAATTCAACAAGGCATTGCCATTCCTCACTGTAAAACCGATGCAGTGAATGAACTTTTGGCCTGTGTTGGGATAGTAAAAAATGGTGTGGATTTTAAAGCTTTGGATGGTATCCCAAGTAAAATATTTATTATGACTCTGTCCTCTTTAACACGTACGGGTCCGCATGTACAGTTCCTGGCGGAGATAAGCCGGGTTCTTACAAATGAGAGTATGAGGGATAAACTGATAAACGCCGGTTCGAAAGAAGAGTTGATATCTCTGATTGTCCAGGGGCATGCATGACACACTTAATGACAATACTTGTACTCCAGCTGGCAATAATAATAATTACGTCCAGAATTATTGGATGGGCCTTTCATAAGTATCTGAAACAGCCTAAGGTTCTTGGAGAACTTGCAGCAGGCATGATAATAGGTCCCTATGCACTTGGTTCCATTTCAATTCCTGTTCTTCACGGTCCGCTGTTTCATTTGCCTGAAACTACACTTCCAATCAGTCCTGAACTCTATGGGTTTGCCGTTATTGCATCCATTATTCTTCTTTTTTCTGCAGGGTTGGAAACGGATCTGCCCACTTTTCTCCGGTTTTCTGCTAAAGGTTCACTTGTTGGTTTTGGTGGAGTCATTGTTTCTTTTTTTCTGGGTGATATGGTTACAGTTCTTTTTTTTGCAGACATTACAGGTTTTATGGATACCAGAGCCTTGTTTATGGGAACCCTTTCGACTGCAACTTCTGTAGGTATAACTGCAAGGATACTCAGTGAGCGCAGGAAGATGTCTACACCTGAAGGGGTAACTATTCTGGCTGCAGCTGTTCTGGATGATGTCATTGGTATAGTTTTACTTGCCGTTGTTGTTGGTGTAGCTAAAGTGGGAACTTCCGGGAGTAGTGTTGCCTGGGGGAAAATAGGATTTATTGCCCTGAAAGCTTTTGGATTCTGGCTTGTCAGTACAGTCGTCGGTATACTTATTGCGCCCAAAATTGCTAAACGGCTAAAAATGTTTAAATCTATGGAAATGATTGCCGTTGTTGCCTTTGGACTTGCACTTTTTCTTTCCGGGCTGTCGGAAATGGCAGGCCTTGCAATGATAATTGGTGCTTATGTAATGGGGCTTTCCCTTTCCCAGACTGATATTGCCCATGAAATCAGAGAAAGTCTTCATGGTGTATATAGTTTTTTTGTTCCCATCTTTTTCGCTATTATGGGGATGATGGTAAACTTCGCTGCAATGAAAGGTGTTCTGGTATTTGGCTTGATATATACACTGGTAGCTTTTGCCGGAAAGATATTCGGATGTGGACTCCCTGCCCTTTTTGCCGGGTTTAATATTAAAGGTGCCCTGAGGATAGGAGCAGGTATGCTCCCCCGGGGAGAAGTTACCCTGATTGTAGCCGGTATTGGTCTTTCCTCCGGGGTAATTGGTCAGGATATGTTTGGAGTGGCCATAATAACACTCCTTGCAGCAAGCATTGCTGCTCCTCCATACCTGATAAAAACTTTTCAGGGTGGTTCAGGGTACCGATCGAAACTTAAAGAAAAAGACGCTGGTGATATTCATTCAATTGAACTTGATTTTCCCGGTCAGAAAATGGCTGACTTTATAAGAGATAAACTTCTTGAAGGTTTTAGAAATGAGGAGTTTTTTGTCCACAAGGTGGACTATAATAAACGGATATATCATATTAGAAAAGATGAAATTCTTATAACTTTAATACAGGATGGAGATAGTATAACAATAAATACTTTACCTGAAAATGAAGCCTTTGTAAGACTTTTAATGCTGGAAGAGGTTCTTGATCTTAAGGATTTTCTAAGCGGACTTGAAAGTATGAAGAGTCCTGATATGATGGGTGCGGATCTCCTTATGGGAATGTTTGGAGTCACGGATAAAGAAGGCTGATAGGCTGTAGCTCTCCTATTCGGTCCCTGAGCTTGTCGAAGGGTCTTTCTCTCCATAACATCTTTCACACCGGCAGAAATCAGGATCAGTGAAAATCTTGTACTTTGTAACAAAATCATCCGGTCTGTAGCTCATTTTAGCCTGTCTCAGACCCGGATCACCTAAATCCTGTTCTCTATTAATATATATGTGTTTTTCATCAATCATGGAGGCAAAGGACCGGTTTATAAACTGATATATTCCTTTATAATCACCAATTGCTTTCTCGAACTGTACAACAAAACAATTACCTCCATTAATTGGTTCACCAAGGGAGTAAGCTGCCGGGATTCCGTCTACATAGGTGATGCATCCCGTAAGTTCCAGTGAATCCATTAACTTTAAAGCCTCTTCCGCAGCATCACAGTCTCCTGTATCAAGATTTTTTCCGACTCTGTTTTCCTTCCATATTCGGAGAACCTGAAGCGCGTCACCTATATTTTTATGAGTTATGTACTTTTCTTCGTAATTGTAATTACTGATAAATGCATTTACCATGTTTCTTTTTTTATGGAATTTACGTCCAGTCAAATGCACAAGATTTGAACGTAGATATAAATAGTCGAAGTTATCCCTGTCTTCAAGTATACAGAATCCGGCTTTTTCCAACAGGATACGGGATTTATTAATATCTTTACTTGAAATCCCTTTAAAGTAATGATTTTTTTTAAGAAGCTCTTTTGTCAGACTGGTATTCTGAAATCCGAAGGGAAGCATCCAGAACGGAGCACCATATTCTGTACCGAAGAGGGCGATGTCTCCATTTTTCATCCGGGTAACATGGTAATTATATTTGTCTCTAAAAAGATAGAGTCCTGCAAATGTGTATTCGGATATTCCCGTCTCTAAATTATAAAAAAGAGGATGCAGTTCAGAACGCATCTCCATAGTTATTGGTGCTGTATTTGGGTAATCTGGTATAATCATTGTATTAAGATAG
>CBDVAD010000313.1:0-4694 GCA_965371875.1 uncultured bacterium | reverse complement strand
CTCGGGGTAATGACCTTCATATCCTTTCAGTGGCTATGGTCATTTTTATTTACAGATCAGTTACCTCAAGCGGTATATACTGCAGGGTTTAAGCCTCCTTTTTCCATTAATCTTCTTATGGGCAAGTATGAGGCATTTTTTACCCTTATGGTAAATTTGGTAGGCTTACTGAGTGGGCTTTACCTTTATGACAAATTTAGAGAGAAAGGGACACATGCAATTTCAGTCTACATTGTTTTAATAATGGGCTTGAATGGAATTATAATGACAAGGGATATATTCAATCTCTTTGTATTTCTTGAAATTGCTTCTATAGCAACTGCTGGTTTGATTGTGCTTACTTCAGATATTAAAGCCCTTTCTGCTGGTTTTAAATACATGATTGCCACGGGACTTATTTCCGGTTTTCTTCTGATGGGTATTATCTTTGTATATTACTTCGGAGGATCTCTTAATATAGATTTTCTTGCTATTACCGGGATTACTTCAATGAAGGGAGGAGTGCTGGCATTCTTCTTAATTATTATAGCGCTCTTACTGGAATTAAAACCCTTTCCTGCAAATGGCTGGGCCATTGATGTTTATCATGCTTCTCCTTCAGGTATCAATGCAGTTCTGTCTGCAGCCAGTACTGGTGCTGCTTATTGGACACTGGCTAAAGTTCTTCCCATAGGTGGTGGGCAGTTTTACACTATAATTGCTCTTGCAGGACTTGTAACTTTCTTTGGTTCTAATCTAATGGGGCTGAAACAGACCAGCGATAAGAGACTTCTTGGTTATTCATCTGTAGGTCAGATTGGCCTTCTTCTTGTTGTCCTTGGTTTATCTGAATATCTGGGTGATAAAAGAGACTTTATTGCCATGGGTATTTTTCTAAGTCATTATTTTGCCAAGGCAATTCTATTCTGGATAGCCGGAATAGTAAAAGCTGAAGATATTAAAAAATGGTCTGCAATCCGGAAAAAGCCTGTTCTCCTTGTGCTTTTTGGAACTGCTGTATTTGCTCTTGTAGGTTTTCCTCCATTTCCATCTTTCTTTGCGAAATGGGAACTTATAATGCTTCTTGCAAAGGGTCAGATGTTTATCTGGTCAGCAATAATTCTTGCAGCCTCTTTTATTGAAGGTATCTATCTTTTCAGATGGTTCGGTTATGCTCTGAAGCTGGATAATGAAGAACTTCCGGAATTTAAAATGCCTTTGAATAAAATATTACCACCAGTAGTATTTGCTGTTTTACTCTATGCAGGGGGATATTATGTAAGTACCCTTATGGAAGCTTCCAAAGGTTTAAACTACATACCACTTGCCTTTATTCTGTTCATAGCCTTAATTGATGTTTTACCTGCATGGGTTAAAAATACTTTCTCCATTGCAGGAGTAATTGCATATATCTTCTACATTTTCCCTCAGTTGGAAGGTGATCTGTTTAGAATGATCTTCGGAGGAATATTTTTAGCAGGTGCCGTAGTTACTCTGCTTGCAGGATATTACTACAAAGGGAGGCGAGCAGGTTTTTATCCCATGGCTCTTGCAATGTTTGCCGGGTTAACACTTGTAGTTGAGGCTACTAACCTTCTGGAACTTCTCTATGGCTGGGAGCTGATGTCAATTGGTTCTTACTTCCTTCTTATAAGAGGAAAAAAATCAATGCCCCATGGTTTCAGCTATATGCTGTTTTCAATGGGTGGTGCCTATGCAATGATGTTTGGTTTTTCCCTGGCATTTGCAAGTGCCGGTAATCTTGGCCTGGAAGCACTGACCGGGATTACAGTATTTCCTGCTCTGGCCTATTCTCTGATGCTCCTTGGTTTTATGACAAAGACGGCTTCTCTGCCGGTTCACATATGGTTACCCGGGGCCCACGGTGAGGCTGTTGCGGATATCCATTTTATGGCTTCTGCAATACTTCTTAAGGCCGGTGTATTCGGTATTATCATTGTTCTTCTTGGGATGGGATCAGAGGCATCCTATGCCCGCAGTATTTTGTTTGCTCTTGGATGGATAGGAGCTCTTTCGGCTTTAATAGGAAATATAGCAGCGTCTTTTCAGGAAAGTGCCAAGAGGCTTTTAGCCTGGTCCAGTATTGGTCAGCTGGGGTATATTGTATTTGGTCTGGCTACTATGACTCATCTTGGATGGCTTATAGCACTTACATATTCACTTACCCACTTTTTGTACAAAGGTATACTCTTCCTTGTAGTTGGTGGAATTGCTCTACGAATTGGCACTCCTTATATGTATAAAATGGGCGGATTAATCAAGAGGATGCCATTTTCATTCTTTGCAGTACTTATTGCTATAATAACACTCTCAGGAGTTCCTCCACTGGTTGGATATGCCGCAAAGTGGCTTACCTATAACCTGTTAATTGAAAATGGTTTCTATTATCAGGGTGTTGTTGTAATGATTTCGGGTATTATTGCATTCCTCTATCTATTCAGGCTTATCCATACGATTTTTCTCGGGCAGTTAAAGGATAATCTACGTAAGGTTACAGAGATAAATGTATGGCTTCTTATTCCTGTATATGCGCTTCTGGTAGTTATTATGTATCTGTCGATGAGCCCTGCTACACTTCTTAATCCTATTGGTTCTATGTTGACAGCATATTTCCCTGAAGGCGCTCTTAATTGGAGCGGATCGATGGCCACCACACCTTTTGGTTATTTTGATGGTGCCATGATCATGTTTGTAATTGGTGGAATATTTGTTCTTATCTTTATCTTCTTTATTTCATTCACAGCCAGAAAGCGGCTTCAGCAGGTAAAGCAGTTTAATATATTTTATTCAGGAGAGGCTCCTTCAAGACCTGAACTGGTCCATTTTTCGTATAATTTCTTTGCACATTATGAAAAAGCAGTGGGCTTTCTTGCAATGCCTCTTGTAACAAGGTTTTGGGATGCAGTTTCCGAGGCGCTTCATGCTGTCTCTGATTTTTTCAGACGGATATACAATGGAAATGGTCAGAGCTATGCTTTTCATGTAGTGCTCTATGTAGTTGTAATATTTATTTTCACAATAGGAGGATAAGTGGTGAGTTCCATAATTGTTAAATTATTGTATGCACTATTATCGTTATTCATAGTATTAAATGTTGGGCTCCTGCTTAATGGTATCACAAGGAAGCTGTATGCAAGAGTCAATAAGAGGTATGGTATCAGGTTTTATCAACCATATATTGATCTTGTAAAGAACTATTCTCTGGAGACTCTTGTTTCTCATGGGGTAATGTTTTATCTGGGTCCATTTTTCAGACTTACCAGCGGTGTGGGGATGGTTCTCTTTATACCATTGATATTCGGTTCTGAACATTTTAGTAATTTTTCTTTTGCCGGAGATGCTGTTCTGTTACTCTACTTTATGTTCTTTGGAACCCTGGGTATGGCTCTGGGGGCAGGTGAAAGCGGACAGCCCTATTCTGCAATTGGTGTAGCAAGAGGGCTGGGGCAGGTAACAGCCGCAGAGATACCTTTGGTATTATCTTTTCTGGCAGTATTTATTCAGTATGATAGTCTCTCTCTAACAGAGATCGTTGCAGCACAGCAGGGCGGGTTCCTTAACTGGACACTTTTTACAAACCCTGTGGCAACAGCAACAGCAATGCTGGCATTTTTGGGATCTATGATGAAATCTCCCTTTGATGTGGTTCTTGCTCCCCAGGAGATACCAATAGGACCTCCAACAGAGTATCATGGAGCCTTTTTAGGGATTCTTTCTACAAACAGGGCACTATTCCCTGTAGCAAAGACAGTACTGTACCTTAATCTCTTTTTTGGCGGAGCCACCAGCTGGCCGGAATTGATTATTAAGGCATTTTTGCTCTACATGTGGTCCGTTGTTGTGGGAACAATATTCCCCCGTTTTAGAGTTGATCAGTCTATCAGATGGTTCTTAAAAGTTCCTCTGGTTTTAGGATTGCTCTCTATAATTTTACTTCAGATAGGTTAAGAGGATAAAATGAGTTTAGAAGATCTTGAAAAAAGAACGGTCTATGGACCGGATAATGAAGAAATTAACGTTGATCCCCTCCAGGATTATTACTGTGCAGCTACCCCTGAAGCTAAAACTGAAGCTCAAAAAGGTACAGCACCAATTATCGAAAAATTTGCAAACTGGGCCAGGAGTGAATCTCTTTGGGTTCTTGCCTATGGTACAGGTTGCGGCGCTATAGAAATGCGGCCTCTAATGACTCCTAAATATGATGCCTATAGATTTGGTGTGCAGTGGAGACCAACTCCAAGACAGTCAAATCTTTTTATTATTTCCGGTTATCTTTCAATAAAAACTCTAAAAATTGCAATTAGAGCTTATGAGCAGATGCCAAGTCCTAAATATGTGATGGGTGTCGGTAGTTGTACCATTAATGGTGGTATGTATTTTGACAGTTATAACACAATAAACAGACTCGATCATTACATGCCTGTAGACGTTTATGTTGCCGGATGTATGCCCAGACCTGAATCACTTTTGGCCGGGTTTGATCTTTTGAAAAAACTTATCAAAGAAGGAAAGGGTACCGGTGCTGATAAATACGCAAAAGAGTTTGAATGGTACAAGGCAAATCAGAAAAAGGTTATCAAAAACTGGGATATGCCTGATTTCAATTGGTAGGGGGGAAGAATGAAAGAAATAGTTAACAGAATAAAAGAAAAATTTCCGGTAATAAGTGAAACTTATCAGAGAGAAGATTTGAC
>CBDVAD010000312.1:0-4703 GCA_965371875.1 uncultured bacterium | reverse complement strand
TAGATTGGAGAATCGAGAACAGACCTCCTGCTGCTTTCATCTGAAATTATGTTGATTAAATTCCCTCCCTGAACTTCCACATAGGAAGCTATGATCTCTCTTAGATTACTGTTTTGACTTAATGGGCCTGATATCAGGAATAAAAATTGTTTGCCCTGCAATACCGGCTGATGGGTATTGAAAAAACTACGGTCAAGAAATTGTTTCCATTGCCAGGATAAATAACGGTCTTTAATTTCACCTGCCCAAACAAGAACATCTGCTGTCATTATACTGGTTCTGAACATTTCGATATATTCATCTTTTCCTTCATAAACACATCTGTTATCTACTCCGCATTTAAGGCAGCCGAGACATCCGCCATTGATTTTTATTTTTGCCAGATCAACTATTTCTACATCACCATTAATAGCATCTCTATACTGTAATATCATTTTCCCTATATTACTTTTACTGCTGTAAGTTTGGTCCTGTACAATCACAATCTTTTGATTAGATTGATACGTCCTTTTGCTTGCTACGGGTCTGTACTCCCTGTTTATATAATTTTGTTCTGAGTAATGTTTTGGAAAAGATAATTTTTCTGCTGCAGCATAAAATATTTGCTCAGCGAATTGTTTTATCTGATTTTGTCCATCTTTGTGTAATAAATCGTCCATCTTTGGTGAAAAACTGGAAATAAACTGCATACCAAGATCGTCAGACACCGCGTGAATATAATTGTGTGCGGTGTGATCATAGAAATGAATGGAAGTGCTTAAGGATGCGGCGTATTTACCATTAAAAATATGCTTATAATTATCGAAGCAAAATTCTATAAACCGTTTATAATTTCCATGGACTAATAAGTAATATAATGGGAAAGCCCATAAGATGATATCTGCCTGTTCAATCATGTTAAAAAACTCATTCTCTTTATCAGTATTCTTTAAAATTGCTTTTATTTTCTGAGCTGCTTGTAGATATTGGAAATTGTGGTCTGGAAAAAATTTCTCCATATATTTTACATACTGCATGGTTACACTGATATCCCCTTTGGGGCTGCCGCCGATTACTGTAATATTCATACCTTCCCTCACCTTTGCTATTATTGTTTGATATAGATCAATAAGTAATATATCATTCAGATATAGTAAGATCAAGAAAAATCCGCATAATACAATAATATAGCAAAATTACTCCAATTCTTTCAGGGTTTCTTTACACCACTGGATTTGAGCTTTTGAGCATAAAATCCCGTTTCGCAGGGTCATCAGCCAGTACGGACTGTGATTTTTATCATTTTTATGTTCCTGTAAATGTGATTCAACTATTTTATATTCTTCCAGTAAGCCAAGGTGATAGGACATATCCATTTTTAATTTTTCTTTAATATTTTCCGGTGTTGAATGATCAGCAAAAAAAATTTTTAATAATAATTCTTTACGATATTTTTCTGGTTCAACACTTTCATCAAGCCACTTACTAAACTCTTTTTTTCCTGTTTTGGTAATAGAGTATACATTTCGCGAAGGTGCCCCGTAATTTTCTATTGTTTTACATGAGACAAGACCTTCATTCAGCATTTTTTTCAAAACCGGATAGATATGTCCATAATTTTCATGCCAGAAATAGTTGATGCTGCTGTCTGTGTTCTTTTTAATATCATAACCTGACATCGGACACATTAAGAGCATCCCCAATATTGCATATTTTGTTTTATTTTTTTTTGCCATAGTACCTCAGAAAAACTATATCATATTGATATAGGAGAGGCAATATAGTGCACATTAAAATTAAACTGTTTTTGGCCTATACAGACTTAAAGTGCTAATCGATAAATAGTCTCCAGATCCTCATCAGTGTATCCTTCTATACTCCAATTCCCGCATAGAACCCTTGCCTGTTTTACAAGGAGAGGAATATCCGGATTATTAATTCCAGCTTCCCTGAGACTTAATGGACAGCCTGTATTTCCAATCCACTCACTGAACCGGTCAATTATCCTGTCGCATGCCAGGCTTTCTGACAGCCCTTTTATCTCATTACCCATCTCCATAATCTTCTCACCAAAAAGGAGAATTCGCGGAGCAATGGATTCTTTTTTATATCGTAACCAGGATGGGAAAATAGCTGAAAGCCCTGCGCCGTGAGCAATGTCATAAACAGCGCTTAGGGGATGCTCGAGCATATGATTGGGTGTAGTTGCTCCCTCTACACCGGCATTACCCAACCCGTTCCATGCAAGAGCCCCGGCCCACATTAGAGAAGCCCTGGCATCCCAGTCTTTAGGGTTTTCCTGAACTTTATTCAAAGCTGCCATAACTGCCTTTACCATTCCTTCTACAAATCCATCCTGCACAGGCGCAAAGGAGTCTGTGGAAGTAAAGTAACCCTCCAAAAGGTGGCTCATAATATCAAAACTGGCGTAGGCTGTATATTTCAGAGGAATAGTAAAGGTCAGAGATGGATCAAGGAAAGAAACCCTGGGGACAATAAAAGGCGACCGGACACCGAATTTTTCATTGGTTTCAGGATTGGTCAGCACACTGACCGGGTTCATCTCTGATGAGGTAGCAGGCAGGGTCTGGACAGCAATAACCGGGAGTGCGCTTTTTATGGTTTTTTTCTGATTATAGAAATCCCAGAGATTGCCAGTATAGCAGGCCCCCGCAGCGATGGCCTTGGATTCGTCAATAACGCTTCCGCCTCCCACTGCAATAATCATCTCTGCTCCTGTATCTGATGCTTTTTTTGCACCTTCCCGGGCGTGAGGTAGTTCGGGATTGGGTTTAACACCCGGATAATCTGTAACTGATATTCCAGCGTCCTCCAGTAAGGTAATTACCTGATCATATAGACCACTCTTTTTTATGCTGTTCCGGCCGTAAACAAGCAGCGCTTTCGTGCCAAGCTCTCCGGCTGTTCTGCCCAGGTCTTTTAAAATATCCCTGCCAAAGATAATTTTGGTTGGAGAGTAAAATTCAAAATTCTGCATGGTTAAGCTCCTGTATAATCTGATATATCCATTATAACAAGTAGAGACGTAGCGTGCTAGGGTTGCATAGCCGAGCAGTAAGCGAAGCGCACGACCAGGCTACGTCTGTACCCGGAAAAATAAAATGTGGTCTTTCGAAAGTATAGGTAACAATTTGATTGAACTGGTTGATATATGCTATAATCCCCCCATGGCAGTAAGCGAATACGATTCAATGGCATCCTGGTACGATAAAGTACTCGAACCTTTTTTATGGAAGATGAGAAGAAAGATAATCAGGGTAAGTAATATAGATTCAGGAATGAAGGTTCTGGAGGTTGCCTGCGGAACAGGGACCCAGGCAGTCCGGTTTAAAAAGGCCGGTGCAGAGTATACCGGGGTTGATCTATCAAAGGCTATGCTGGAGGTTGCCGGAAAGAGGAAACTGGAATGTCTGCATGCAGATGGAACAGAACTTCCTTTGGAAGATAATATCTTTGATCTTTCAACTATAACTCTTGCTCTTCATGAAGTTGATCCGGAAATACGGAAGCAGATTGTTATGGAGATGATCCGGGTAACAAGATCTGATGGTTTTCTCGTTATTGTGGATTACACACTTTCAGGCAGGAAAAATATTATCAGTAGTTTATCTGACAGAGTAATTCACTATGTCGAAAAACTTGTGGGGGGAAGTCACTACCGTAATTATGGTAAATTTATGAAATCCGGCGGTCTAATTTCTTTTCTTGAACCCTTTGATCTTGAGATTATAGAAGCAAAATTTATCTTTGCTAGAAATATAGGTATTATCAAACTACAGAAGAGTCTTCTTACTTAATTGTTCCTTAAATAATAATAATAATTTTCTTTTTAATAATATAGTTGTATGGTAAAATATATTATCATTTTTATGTGATAAAATATATCAAATGGAGTGTAATTTATGAAAAAGGCTATTGTTTTAATTAGTGTTCTGGTTCTTCTCCTTCCTCTGTCTCTCTTTGCAGGGGGTGGTAAGGAAGCAGAATCTGTAGAAAAAAAGGTAACTATTACTATTGAAAGTTGGAGAAATGATGACTTAAGCATCTGGCAGGATGTTTTAATACCTGCTTTCAACAAGCATCATCCTGAAATAGAAGTTAGATTCGAACCTATGCCTCCAGCTGAGTATAATTCGGCCTTGAATGCAAAACTTGAAGGTGGTGTTGCAGGGGATCTAATAACTGCCCGCCCATTTGATGCCTCTCTGATGCTGTTTCAGAAAGGGTATCTGGCTTCAATAAATGATCTTTCCGGTCTTGATAACTTTAGCAGTGTGGCCAAAAGCGCATGGATTACTGATAATGGTTCAGATGTTTTTGCTGTTCCTATGGCTTCAGTTATTCATGGATTTATATATAATGCTGATATTTTTGCCGAACTTGGTTTAACTGTTCCTAAGACAGAAGCAGAGTTTTTTGCTCTTCTGGATAAGGTCAAAGCCGATGGCCGGTATGTTCCTCTTTCCATGGGTACATCTGATCTTTGGGAAGCAGCTACTATGGGTTTTCAGAATATTGGACCTAATTACTGGATGGGAGAAGAGGGACGTCTTGCTCTTATTGACGGTAGTGGAAAATATACAGATTCAGAATATATAGCTGTATGGGAAACCCTTGCAAAATGGGCACCATATCTTTTTTCAGGGTTTGAAGCTCAAAGTTATCCCGATTCTCAAAACCTGTTTACTTTAGGCAAGGCAGCT
>CBDVAD010000311.1:0-4720 GCA_965371875.1 uncultured bacterium | reverse complement strand
ACACTGTCTCTGCCATCGAAGTAGAAGATGGTGTCACCCTGCTGGAAGCAGTCAGCAAAATCAGGGATATGCATATCGATGCCTCCTGTGGCGGTAAGGGTACCTGTGGAAAATGTAAAGTAAAAATTTTGAAAGGGAAATTATCTGAACCCTCTGAAATGGAAAAGAAGTTCCTTAGTAACAATGAGATGGAAAGCGGTTACAGACTCTCCTGTATGATAGAAGTGACAGAAGATATGGATGTTCTTGTTAATGGAATAAATAATAAATCCCAGATACTTACAGCACATAATGGATTTACCGGTAAGCTAAAACCTCTTGTCAGAAAGAAATATCTGAATCTGCCTCTGCCCTCACTTGATGATCAGCGTGATGATGTGTCCCGTATTATGGGATCAATACCTCTGGGAAATGCCAGAGTATCCCTTTCCTTAAGAAGAAAACTTCCGGCTCTCCTTCGGGATGCGCAGTATTCCGTTACAGCAGTTTACTCATCGGATACTATTCTGGCTGTAGAGCCGGGGGATACAGAGGGAGTGAACTATGGAATTGCTATAGATATTGGAACTACAACAATTGCCGCTTACCTTCTGAATATAGCTACTGGAGAAATTATTGATTCAACATCCGGATTGAATAGTCAAAAGGTTTTCGGAGCAGATGTAATTTCAAGAATCGAGTTCAGTATGCAGGGGTCGGATAAGCTTGAAATACTACAGGATAAAATAGTTGCACAAATAGGTGATCTGTCTATTTCTCTTGCAGAAAAAAATGGAATTAATAAAGAGAACATTTATTCTATTGTACTTGCCGGGAATACTACTATGCTGCATCTTGTTTTTGGGATCGATCCATCAGGGATAGCTGTAGCACCGTTTATTCCCGGTTCTCTCGAGGCTATGAGTATTTCATCTCTGGATTTTAAAAATTTCCCTCTTGATTGCACAATCTATTCCTTACCCTCAATATCCGGTTATGTAGGAGCTGATATTGTTGCGGGGATTTTAGCTACCCGTATGCACGAAAGGGAGGAGCTCTCCCTTCTTATCGATATAGGTACAAATGGTGAGATAGTATTGGGAAACAGGGAAAAACTATACTGCTGTTCTACAGCTGCCGGTCCAGCCTTCGAAGGAGCTCATATAACATGTGGACTTGGGGGGATAACCGGAGCTGTTGACAGTGCCGTAATTGAGGGTGATCTTATTAATTGTACAACAATTGGAAATGCAAAAGCAGTCGGGATATGCGGTTCAGGTATTATTGATCTTGTTGCAGTACTCCTTGAAAACGGAGTTGTGGATTTTACAGGCAGAATTCCGGATGAGGATGAAGTTGAGAAAGAGAGTGCTGCAGTTATTCTCAAAAAACTAAAGACAGAAAAAAACGGCTCTGCAATTGTTATTGTTGATTCATCAAAATCCGGTACTGGTGAAGATATAATCTTTACACAGGGGGATATTCGGGAGGTCCAGTTGGCAAAGGCTGCGATAGCTGCCGGAGTTGCAACTCTTCTTAATAAAGCCGGCAGGGATTTGAGTGAAATAGATAATGTGTTTATTGCAGGAGGGTTCGGAAGTTACATATCTAAAAAGAGTGCTGCGGCTATAGGTCTTATTCCTGCAGTACTACTTGACAGGACTGAATCTGTTGGGAATACAGCCGGTCTCGGTGCATTAACATGTGCCTTCTCTGCCTTGTCTGTTGAGAGTTTTAAGGATTGTGGAAAGATAATCGGACTAACTGAGTATGTTGAATTATCCTCAGACAGCTTCTTTAATATGAAATATATGGAAGAGATGGTGTTTCCTGAATACTAAAGATCAGCTGTTTAAACTGAAGGTTATTGGGCTTTTTGTAGCTGATCTTTTGTATCAAATCCTACCAAAATTGTTGCAAAATCCTCTCTTGGAGAGAAGCTGCATAGTTCTCTGATATAGTTATCTGCCATGGTGGATGGACTTACCGAAATGATATTTTCTATTTTATACGTATCCTTTACCACCTCTAATTCTGAGAATCCAAGGGGGGGGATAAGAAAGAAAGCCGGATTTGCTGACCTGCCTTTTCTACGCTCCGGATAGAGGATGAAATCATCACTGATAAACATGTATTCTTCATCCTTCGGCAGTTTTTTGTTTATAAGTTCTTCTCCAATAATACAGTACTTTATATTATTGATTTTAAGAATATGATCAGTTTTATCATCATCAGTCTCATGATCCTCTGCCATAAAAACTGTTGATCCGGGAGGTGGTCTGAAACTGCTGTCTTTAAGTATTGCAAATACAATATCACATTGCAGTACCATTCGGATACCTGGATTTCGAAGACCAATTACACCGCCTTTTTCATAGTTATTTTCCAGTTCAATTATTTTATCTCTGTTTTTCTTTTCAATTCGGGAAACAGTAATCACACCGTTTAATTCCGACAGTAGAGTTTCTATCTCTTTCATGATTATTCCGTTTTAGTTACTTGAATCAACAGCATTTCGTATTGTACGAATATGCTTATCGGTAGTACCGCAGCATCCTCCAATAATATTGACACCGGCTTTAATCCATACAGGGTTTTGATTCGCCATCTCTTCCGGAGTGGCAGGAAAGACGGAAGCACCATCTATAAGTTCCGGCAGGCCTGCGTTTGCCTGGATAATTATCGGAACATCCGGAAGAACATTCCGAATTTCTTCGATGATCTGTTTCATTCCCTCATATCCTTTCCCACAGTTTGCACCAACGATATCTGCTCCTGCTTTTACTGCAGCAACAGCGGCTTCTGCAGGGGACACTCCCATCATTGTCCGAAACTCTCCCTGTACTGTCGGTTCATAGGTAAATGTACTTATAATTTCCAGATTGGTATTTTCTTTTGCAGCTTTAACTGCTGAAATTGCTTCATCCAGGGCACTCATAGTCTCAACAACTATTGCGTCTGCTCCGCCATCCTCAAGGGCAATTGCCTGCTCCTTAAATACCCGGTAGAAGTCCTCTTCTGTGACATCTCCCATTAGAATCATCTTGCCTGTTGGGCCAATGGAAGCAATGACCCAGTTTTCCTCTCCTGCAGCTTTTCTGGAAATTTCAACACCGGCTTTATTTAGTTCAGAGACTCTGTCCCCAAGACCAAAGTGTTCAAGTTTGTATCTGTTACCACCAAAGGTGTTTGTTTCAATTAAATTGGATCCTGCCTCAATGTAGGATGCAGCAACTTCAAGTACCAGTTCCGGATGTTCTACATTCCACAGCTCAGGGCTCTCACCGCCTTTTAATCCTCTTGACTGAAGTGCTGTTCCCCATGCTCCATCTGCAACAAGTATTCGACCGCTCTTAAGAGCATCTGTTATTTTTCCTCTGTTCATAGTTACTCCTGATTTTACGATATTATAGCAAAAATGTTTATTATGGTCATCTTAATTATGTTTGACTCTCTGGAAAAAATTAGAAAATGAACTTTCTCTATGTTTTTAGAAGAAAATAGATATATGATCTATATTGTGAAAATAAGTTTACAATATAGATTAATTTTAACCCAGGGGCCTCTATGAAACGAATAATTGCTATGATGATTGTGATTTCACTTATTTTTCTCTCCTGTTCAAAATCTTCATATGGAGAATCAGATTATAAAATGGCTGCAGAACCAGCCGGGGTGCCTCCTCTAACTGGAATGGATGATCGCTCTGTTGTGAATGAAGATGTCATTGATGGATCTGTTGACTCTTCTCAGATAAGAGATAGAAAAAGAATTATGAACGCCTATCTGGAAATAACTGTGGAAGATGTAAATTATACTGAGAAAGAGATAAGCAAACGAGTTCTGGATTCTGGAGGCTGGATAGTTTCTTCAACTCTGTATTGGGGAGAAATTTCTCTTGTTGTTAAAGTACCAGCGAAGAATTTTGAATCATTTTTATCTGATTCAGAAAAAATTGGAAAAGTAGATTCCAAATCGATTACTACCGATGATGTAACAGAATCTTACTTTGATTTAAAAAGCCGTATTGAAAATAAAATAATATTACGTGACCGGTTTAGAGCTTATCTGGAAAAAGCAAATTCCATGGATGATATTCTCTCTGTTGAACGGCAGCTTAATGATGTCACTACAGAGATAGAGCAATTGGAAGGAACATTCAGGGGCCTTAATCGGGATATCGATTATTCTACTGTAACATTTATTCTAAGGTCTACTGTTGTCGAAAGTTCTTCCAATAATTTCCCTTCTTTTGCAAAAGCATTTTCATCTCTTAAATATATGGTTGTTTCTTTCTTCTACTATCTGCTTTTTATAATTATATATCTGATTATTTTTGGAGTTCCTGTAGTTCTTATCCTTGGGCTGATTTATGTTCTTGGATGGGGGAAGGTGGGGCTTATTCGTCGATTTTTTGGGAAGCTTAGGAAATGATTATCTACAGATGGCTGCAATTATGTTAGGGATTGCGGTGGAAATCCCGTACCGTGAATGGTTGTCGCATAGAGACAAGGCATGCCTTGTCTGTACCCGGAAAAACAAAATGTGGTCCCGTTAATCAAATCCGGGCGGAATTGCAACGGAAAGCCCCGTAATTGTTAATATTATTATCAAAATGTAACATTTAAATTCCGGGGTTTGGAATCGTACCGATTCCTCATGCCCGGCCCCTGTCGGTGGGAACACGGCGTGCCGTTGCGGTCAGCACGGGGCCCACCCCACAAAAAAACAAAAAAAAAAC
>CBDVAD010000310.1:0-4728 GCA_965371875.1 uncultured bacterium | reverse complement strand
ACGGGAATTATATAAAGACTGTTCAAAGAAAAGCCAAGAGTGTGATCGATAAGCTCAGAGCATACTAGGAAGAAGAATGTATCCAGGCTGAAGGCTATTATGTAGAGATAGTTTGTAAATATTAAATGATTTTTATGCTTTCAGCCTATCAGACCTACAGCCTGAATAAGTTTCTTGTTTTATCTGTTTTTTAAGTTTCTGCTTATACGTTTTCGCCATTCACCTTTACTTTCTTTTCCTTCGAACTCGATCCTTTTCTTTATTTTAAGGTCTTTTCCTAATTTTCCACTCACAACTGCGAAATTCCCATTACCAATATAGGTAACTTTTTCTTTTGGGCCAAGCTCCTCTGTTTCCGTTATTCTTTTAAGAACACAATCAAAGTGTGCAGGACTATTATCCTCTCCTACGGAAATTGCTGTTAATAAGAATTTTACAGACTGATTACATATAGGACACACAGGAAAAGATTTCCTGTTACGGGGTCTTCTGTAATTATTCCTTCTACGGTTTCGGGAACTATTTTCATTTTTAATTTCAGGTCTATCACTCAATTCCCTACTCCTCATTAAGATGAAATATTTCTTTAGTCAGTGTATTTGCAATACTCTTGATAGCAAGATCAAGATATTTCGTATCATTTATTTTCTTTTTTAATTCTGCAATTTTCTTTGGATCTGTATGTTTCGCTATACGTATCATTATTTGTCCACTCTCTTTATTATCTCTTCCCTGCTAATTGCCCTGACAATAAATAAATTTTTATCAGTAAGGAGATCTACAGATTTTTCAGAATTACCTTTTAATATCCTTCCTGCAGGAGTCATAAGTATTTGTACACAAGGCCTTAGAGGGGCTTCATTGTGCACTTGCTTAACTCTTGCTATAGAACTATCATTTAGAATCACAAGTGATCCCAGGGGATAAATACCCATACTTTTAATAAATACTTTTAATATATCTGAATCAAAACGTCTTGAATTATCATTCAGTATCTCTCTCATAGCCTGATAACCAATCATTGAACCTCTGTAAGGCCTATCTTTTAACATTGCTCCATAAGCATCCGCAACTGAGATTATCCTGGACGAAATAGGAATTTCTCTACCTCTTAGTTTATCAGGGTAGCCTTTTCCATCCCATCTTTCATGATGGTGTAATGCAATTCTACCAATTTCATCCTTGTATTTTAATGACTTGGTGATCAATTTATATGTATACATTGGGTGCGAATGAATGATCTGAAGTTCATCAGAAGTAAGATTTTCCTTCTTGTTCAGAAGAACTTCCGGTATTTTTGTCATTCCAATATCATGGAGCAGGGCAGCTACCGCAAGGGATATCAGCCTGCTGTTAATAATTTTCAATTGTCTTCCCAAAATAATTGACACAATCATACAATTTAATGAGCTTTGTACTAAATCATATTCAGGATCAATGGATGTCATGGTAATAGCTTTAAGCTCTTCAGGCTTGTCCCTGAGTAATGAAAATATATTTGTAATTATATTATCGATCTCAATTTTATCTGCTTTGGAATATTCTTTTATATCTTTAAAAACTTCATCCAGTTTCGTAATTGCTTTTCTATAAGCCCTGGCAACTGAAGAGTCTCCGTTATACCCTGAAAAGTCATTACTCTCAGTCTTAATATCAGTTACAGGTTCTCCCTCTGTCTCTACAAATTCAATATCCCAACGTACAAGTCTTTTGATATCTTTTTCTTTAATTTCTATTTTCTCAGGGACCAGCAGATTTTCGCCGTCAAGGTAGACAGGCGCTGAAAACTTCATTCCTGCCTTTAAATCACTTACTTTTATCTTTTTCATACTAATTCCTGGGTTTCTTTTATAAATACAAGTATTTCTGCTACAATTCCAAAGACTTCCTCAGGAATGTACTGCCCCGGTTCCATAATGTAAAGAGTTTCTGACAGAAGATCATCTTTTACTACAGGAATACTATATTCTTCAGCAATCCTCATCAAGCGATCTGCAAGAAATCCTTTTCCCCTGGCAGTAATGAATGGAGCTGGTAGTTTTTTATCATACTGTATTGCAACTGCCCTGTTCACGCTATTTCCTTTTAGATTACAAAATCTATACTATCATATTTACCTGAAACGATCTCTGTAAAGCCATCCGTTATAAAAGGCTCCCTATTAATATCGTCAAATTGTATGCCTATATTATATAGTTTTTCTTTTAATTTTCTAAAAGAAGCTGTATCTTCCCACGGTATATCATTTGGACCCTGTAATTTTATACTACTGAGATTTTTATCTTTAACAAGACTAAATTCCCAAACTCTTCCATCATTCAATGATAGTACTAAATTAGTCACGTTATAATGTTCGTCAAGACGCAACTTCAGAACTCCCGTACCTTTCCTTGCAAAGGAATAGCTCAACGGTATTATAAGCCAATTACCATGTTTGGCAATTCTATGATTAAAAAATTTTAAAAGCTCATTTCCAAGGTCTGTTTTTTTGATTTGCTTTTTAATATCTTCTTTAATATCTTCCGGTTTTAGATCTTTTTTTGTTTCCTCACTATTTTTCCTGTCATTTGAATGGCTTTGTTTATGACCACTGCTAAAACTGAATATTTCTGAAATATTTTTATCATTCAGAGGAATACCTTTATCTATCAACAAAAGAAGTATCTTTACTAATCTATCATCAGGTTTTTTATATTTTCGTAAAGATTGTTCTACTTTTTCGAAATAAGCTGGAAGTAGAGGCATACCGCTTCTTATCAGACCTTCTGCAATCATTTGAGTTTCTTTATTTAGAATAATATTGGATCGCAGCAACAGATCTGATATTGGATCATTCTTAGGAGAGACCTTCAACTGAAGCCTGTTCCCCACCCAGAACACCTGTGCACGCATTCTGGATCCCTCTGGAAGAGTATTTGAGCTATGGACACTCATCAGTTTACCGGATAATGATATTTGGTACAGATTTGAATCTATCTTCTTTCTAACAGTAAACAGAACAAAACTACCAGACCTCAGGGTATCCTGCAGTCCGGTATTAATAGCTTTAAGATTAGTTGTTTCCAGAAGAAACATTATTTCTATGAGCTTGCTTTTTTCTTTTGGTCCTTTCTTCGAATCAATTCAGGAACCTTTGCAGCCTTCCCAACTCTATCTCTAATATAGTAAAGTTTTGCTCTTCGAACCCTACCTCTTCGAACAACATCTGTTCGTTCAACACGAGGAGAATGAAGAGGGAATATTCTTTCAACTCCAACACCGTAGGACATTTTTCTTACTGTAAAGGTTTTACGGATTCCGCTGTTATTTATGGCAATTACAAGTCCCTCAAATATCTGGATTCTCTCTGTCTGCCCTTCAATAATTTTAAAATGCACTTTTACAGTATCACCAATCCTGAAGTTCTCAGGGTTTTCTTTCAACTGTTCTGCTTCAATTTCATTTATGAGTTCCATACCCATCTCCCTTTTCTCAAATAATTACTCTATATATCTAAAATATCAGGTCTATTTTTCCTGGTCTTTCTAATTCTTTCATTTCTTCGCCATTCGCTAATCTTAAAATGATGCCCTGAAAGTAATACATCCGGTACAGTCATACCACGAAAATCAAATGGACGAGTGTAATGTGGATACTCAAGAAGTCCGTCAGTAAAACTTTCTTCCAAAAGAGATTCACCGCTAATTACACCTTCAAGAAGCCTGTAAACTGCATCGATAATTACCAGAGTCGAAATCTCTCCTGATGAAATTACATAATCACCAATTGATATCTCTTCATCAACATACATATCTATTATACGTTGATCAATTCCTTCATATCTACCACAGATAAAAACAAGTTCATCATATTCTGACAGCCTCTTAGCCTGCTTCTGGTCAAAAGCAATCCCCGAGGGACTTGGAAAAATCACCCGTTTCTTTATACCGTCAACAGAATCAAGAGCCCTTGCCAGGGGTTCAGCCTTTAGGACCATCCCTGCACCGCCTCCATATGGAGCATCATCACAGGTATTATGCTTATCCTCTGCAAAATCACGAATATTCACCAATGAATAATCTATGATCCCTTTTTCCACAGCCTTAGCCATGATTGAACTGGTAAAAAAGCTGTCAATAATTTCAGGGAAAAGTGACAGTACTTCAAATTTCACTGAAGTAACCAAACTGCCTTAAGTTCAACTTTGTGTGACGCAACATCAACATCACCAATAAACTCGTCCCTGAAAGGTACAATAAAGACTCCATTCGCTGTCTTTACTTCAAGCAAATCATTAACACGATTTTCACTTATCCCTATAATCTTTCCTAATACTTCCCCGGAATTTACAATTTCACAGCCATTCAAATCCTTTAAATAATACTCGTCCGGATCGAGGGAAGCTGCTGACTTCCGGGTTGCCCATATTTCCCATCCAGCATAGGTTTTACCAACTTCAGGGCTGTCAATTCCTTTAAGTTTAACAAAAACAGTACTGCCTGATGCTCTTATACTTTCTACAGTCAGTATCTTTGTCTTTTCGTTTTTTTTTAAAACGAATTCCTTAAGCTCCAGAAAATGTTCTGTTTCACCTGAAAAGCTCAGAACCTTTAAAAATCCTTTTACTCCATGAGAAGTTCTGATCTTACCTATAGCAATCTCATCCATTACTAAGACCATTAATCCAGGATTTCGAGAACAATACGTTTTCCGGACTTTGTAGCTGAAGCACTGAGTATTGTTCTCATT
>CBDVAD010000309.1:0-4735 GCA_965371875.1 uncultured bacterium | reverse complement strand
TAAATAAATTTCTCCAATTTCTTTATTAATAAAAGTGCCTAACGCCGGGCTAAGCAGCCATAGCCGACGTTTGCGGCGGATGTGGTCTGCCTTTAGCCTTTTGTTATGCGCTTAATCCAATAAAAACGACTTTTTCCACCATGCAGCAGCTGGCCTACACCATGAACTAATTTGCTTCGCTTATTATAAAAACCTTTCAGTTTTTCAAATGCTTCAATAAGCTCTACGTCACTCAGTCCTGGCAAAAAGCCAGCCCTATGAGACAATTTGTATTTAATATCCAATTAAATATGAATATCAGGTAACATTCTTCGTCTACTTTTTATTTTTAAATAGAGTTTTACAATCCATGCGAACTTATAATTTATCTCTCTAGCTCCTGTAGGACAACTCTTTACACAGGCAAAACAACGCAAACATAACTCATCATCTATACTAAGATCATTTTTATTAATTGCATTGGTAGGACATAGATCAACACATATCCCACATCTATTACATTTTTTACTATCAACTTTAGGATTATGAACAAACCATTTAGCATTATTTTGCGGGACAATTCTAGGAATACATGTTAATCTACCTTTAATATTTAATTTATTAAAATTTTCAACACTATCAATTTTTTTCAATTTATCTATAATACTCTTTCCAAATCTATTTGCTAATTTTAAATCTTCCTTATCCGGTCTATTTTTTTCTATTTCTAGAACATTACTTGAAAACGAATGTGTACCAATAAAAGCACCGGCTCCAACCACATTAAATCCACTCTTTTCCACCAACTCCTCTAACTGCTTTAATGCTAAACCTTTACCAATGCCCCCACATAGAGAAATTATAATTATAGGTTGACCACTACCCTTTAGTCTACTTAATGGCTCCTTAACTACTCTTGGAATTCTTTGACAATAAACAGGAACACCAATAATTAAAAGTTCATCTTTTGAAGTGATATCTAACTTAAAATTTGTACGAACTTCAAAATCTGTTAAGTTTATACTCTCTTCTGCATCAACTCCCAATCCATCTTCTATCGCATCAATCACTTTATTAGTTGAATTAGTCGGAGAGAAATATATCTTAGTTATTTTTTTTATTTCCATTTAATTATATCCCGATGTGTTGTGACTTTTGACAATTCATCTAATCGGTTTTTAAAATCCATTATTCTCTTCCTTTAATTATTATTTTATTGAATAATATGTCACCTAAATTCGAAGGTATAACAGTTCGGTTCAGCCGCTCTGCCACAATTCTACTCGTATGAGTATTCGCTATCTATTCAGAAGGGGCTTCTACTACAATTAAAGGAGCGACGAACCAAAGCTTTTGTGGGGAGGCAACATAACATAAAATAGTATGCTCTCCAACTCTATCAAGTTTCCAAGTGGATGAGTCAACTCTTCTACCTTCCAATTCTTCCGACTCAGATGATACTCGTGAATCATAATGAACCCAAGATGGCTTTGGATACCACTCCCCTGGTTCACTTTGCAAATCAAGGTGGTCCTGAATAGTTTTGCCATCTTCGAGATAGATTAGCCACAATTCTCCCCTCATATCACTTCGGTCTATAAAAATAAATGTATGTTCCCCCGCTGGTAATTCAGTCGGACCTGTAACCGTACAGTCATTTCCATCAAACGTGACTTCAAACTCGGCAACGGTTTCAGGTAAGGGTTCAGAAGTGGGTGTAGCAGCAGGAGTGCCGCAACCGACCACCAGAAGCATTATCAAGATTGCCAACGTCACTTGCTGAGAAAGTTTCTGTTCGTTCATTTTTCTCGCTCCTTTCATCGTGGCATATAAGCGGGCTAACTATTGAGTATACTGAAATAAAGTGGGATAGCTAGGGTAAAATACTGATTTCTTGTTGGATATCCACTTTATTTCCTTATTTCAGGCTATCCCTAAACTTAATCCCTGCCTGGTCGCAAGCAAGCTTGCTGCTCGGCTGCAAAGCCAGACCGTACGAAAGGGGAAACGCCCAAATTCTATGTAATCTGAGCAATCAATTGGGCAGTTTGCACACATTTATTGCACACATTATGTCTGTTCTCATTTGTATCCATGTTATAATTAAATGGCATAATTCCTGCATCTATAAGATAAATAATTACAGGAGGCTTTATATGATGAGAAAAACTTTACTCATTTTGATTGCAGTTCTGCTTGTACTGCCCTTTGCTGTTTTTGCTACAGCGGAGAAGGAAGTTTCAGCAGATAAGGTGGTAGTCTATGCCAGTGTAGATGAGGCCAATGCAAAACTTATTCTTGATGCGTTTACTGCAGATACCGGTATAACAGCATCTTTTGTTCATCTTTCATCGGGTCCTGCGCTTGCCAGGATTACTGCAGAGTCCAACAATCCCCAGGCAGATGTCTGGATGGGCGCCCCGAGTGAAAACCATGTTCTGGCAAAATCAGAAGGACTTACAGTTCCATACCTTTCTCCGTCACTCTCTGAACTTGGTGATGTATTTAAGGACAGTGAAGGATACTGGCGATCATTTTATATGAATCCAATGGCTTTTGCTGTAAATACAGAAGCATTGGCAAAAATTGGCGCACCAATGCCTGCATCCTGGGATGATCTGCTGAAACCTGTTTACAAGGGTCATATTCAGATGCCGACACCACAGGCTTCCGGAACAGCATATAATATTGTCAGCAGCCTTGTAGTAGCCAGAGGGGAAGATGAAGCTTTCAAATATATGGCTAAGCTTAATCCTAATGTTCAGACATATACCTCTTCCGGTACAGGTCCTTCCAAGGGTGTTGCAGTAGGCCAGTGTGCAATCGGCATACAGTTTACACCTGCCTTCTTTAAATTTATTGATGAAGGTTATCCTCTTCAGGTTGTATTCCCCTCAGAGGGAGTAGGTTTTGAGGCACCTGCAGTATCAATTATTAAGGGTGCAAAAAACATGGAAGCAGCTCAGATTCTTGTAGACTGGCTGGTTTCAAAAGAGGGACAGGATGTTCTTTCAGAAGCAAAAACCTTCTTCTATCCGGTTAACGAGAAAGCAACTCTGGCCGCAGGTATGCCTCAGTTCTCTGAATTAAAAACTATTTCAGTTGATGTTCAGTGGGCAGGCGGGAACAAGAAAAGACTTGTTGAAAGATGGGTCAACGAAGTTCTTCCAGCCAAATAACAAATAAAATTAATCAGTCATAAAAGTAGGGGAGACCTCATACGGCCTCCCCTGCATTGCATAGAGAAAGGATTTCATATGAGCGAAAAATGGGGTCATCGCAGCCTAAGACAAATTAAGCAAATTTCAGGTGATCCTCTTCTTCTAATTGTTATTCTGGTTATTCTTGCTTCAGTTATCCTTTTTATACTTTATCCTTTATCTAAAGTGATAATAACCAGCTTCCTTCCTGATGGAAAATTTTCTCTTTCAGTCTTTAAGGAAGTATTTTCATCCTGGTATCTTAGAAGAGCCTTTTTTAACAGTATAATGATGGGTACCCTTACAGCAATCCTGGGAGCTTTTGTAGGATTTATTTTTGCATTTACTTTATCGCGAACTGATGTCCCCTTTAAGAAATTCCTTCATCTGATTGCGATAATTCCAATAATATCTCCTCCGTTTATTGGAGCCCTTTCGATAATAATGCTTTTTGGAAATAATGGATTCATCTCTGATCACCTGCTCCATTTACAAAACATTAAGATATACGGATTCAGGGGACTACTCTTCGCGCAGGTAGTGACCTTTTTCCCGGTGGCCTATATAACTCTACGGGGTGTACTGGAATCAATCAGTCCTACATTGGAGGATGCTGCTCTTGATCTCGGCGGGACCAGATTGAAGGTATTCAGACGGGTAACCCTGCCTCTTGCCTTCCCTGGAATTGCGAGTGCCATACTGATACTTTTTGTCGAAACTCTGGCGGATTTTGGTAATCCGCTTATACTTGCAGGTAGTCAGTTCCCAATCCTGTCAGTACAGGCTTATCTGCAGATAACTGGTATGTATGATTTGCCCAAGGGATCTGCGTTGGCATTGATACTTCTGGTTCCTTCGCTATCAATATTTTTCCTGCAGAAATACTGGGTGTCAAAGAAAAAATACGTCACAATTACAGGTAAACCAACATCTTCCACCCTGAAGCTGGTGAGTCCGGCTATGAAGTGGATTCTTTTTGCTCTGTGTCTTATCTTTGCCTTTACCATTCTTATGATATATGCGGCAATTCTCTGGGGAGCCTTTGTAAAAGTATGGGGCAGCAATAACACCCTTACCCTCTACCACTTTAAGTATGTTTTCAGTGTAGGTTTTGGCGCAGTTAAGGATACTCTGATAATAGCGGGTATCTCCACACCGATAGCAGGTATGCTGGGAATGGTTATTGCTTTCCTTGTTGTCAGAAAGGAGTTTCCCCTTAAACATTTTATGGAAGCAAGTTCTATGCTCAGCTTTGCCGTTCCGGGGACAGTCATAGGAATTGGTTATATTCTGGCCTTTAACTCACGCCCCCTTCTTCTTACCGGAACACTTCTAATTCTACTTCTTAATTTTATCTTCCGCTATGTTCCTGTGGGTATACAGTCTGGTGTTGCGATATTAAGGCAGGTTGATCCCTCTATTGAGGAGGCAGCAGTTGATCTTGGGGCTGATTCACGGTCTACTTTCAGGAGAGTAACTCTTCCTCTTATGGTGCCAGCTTTCTTTTCCGGGTTGATATTCTCCTTTGTCAGGGCAATGACTGCCATTAGTGCAGT
>CBDVAD010000308.1:0-4761 GCA_965371875.1 uncultured bacterium | reverse complement strand
CCCTGATTCTGGCAGTATCTGTTTCTATGCCAACCTGTTTTGCTGCCAACTCTGCAAATCGAATTATATAATTCCGGAATGCAATAAGGGAAATTTCTGTGGCCTCGTAGAATCCTACTTTTTTAATGTTATCTTCTTTTGAAAGATCGGTAATAGCCAACTTCCTTGTTCTGGTTTCATCCAGATATTCCTGTATCCCCCGTTTTAACAGTTTGTTAAAATGGATTGCGATATGAGCATCACCTGAAGTCAGGTTACCTTCTGCCCTGATTATCTGAGCATCGTGTATTTCCTGCAGATGGCTGGTCATGAGGGCCTTTCCCTTGTCCAGGGTTGTTTTTTTATTCCAATATTTAGAAATTTCCAGAAGCTGCTTTTTAACGACCTCATCCGGATAGTAGGCATCTCCAGAGCGTTTTTCAAAATCATTAATCTCTTTTTGTATCCATTCAACTGCGTATTCCGGGAAGATAGGGGCTGCATAAATTCTGCTTGAATGGTTGCCTACTATCAGATCTTCAGGTTCAATTACAAGTGTCATCCCTTCCAGGGTGTCGGATAGTGCAAAGGCTCTTTTTAGAATTACAGGTTGGTCTTCATTCTTTTTATATGCTTCTGTATAAAATATAGCTCTTTCAGTGCAGATAGTCGGCCTTGCAGACAGAATACGATCCCTATATTTTGACATTCTCTTAGATAATTGCATACCATCCCCCTATAGAATCATAAGAAACTATCAAATGAAAGTCAAGATGCTTGCGTATGATATTGATTTACTCATTAAGTGATGATCAGATCTGTGCGTGATTGAATATAATCTCTATATTCACTACTGATGTCTGAATCTGTAATTATGTGATCAACATCCTCGAGAGAACAGTATTTACTCATATTTATCCGTCCGAATTTGGATGAATCTGTTAATATAAAAATTTCGGTACCTTTTGCTGTTACCAGACTGGCTATTTCAGATCTCATCATATCCCTGCCTGTTATGCCTGTATCAAAGGTATAACCATCTATTCCTATAAAGACCTTACCAAAATTCAGAGTATCAATACATTGCTTTGCAAGATTTCCAACTATACTTTCGCTCTCTTCCTGATATACTCCACCCAGGAGAACAACATTGCATCCTTCCGACTGGTCGATGCTTCTGGCGATAAATGCATTGGATGTGATAATTGTCAGATCTTTTATAAACGCAATTTCTTTTACAAAAAGGGCATTTATTGAACCTGATTCAACAAAAATAGTGTCCCCTTCTTTAATGAATTCCGCTGCTTTTTTTGCAATTTTAACTTTTTCATTATAATTAATTGCCATTCGGTGGGAAATATCATCACTTTCATTAAGAATTGCCCCTCCATGAACCCTTTTAAGAAAACCTTCATTTTCAAGGGAGCTGAGATCCTGTCTGATTGTGGCGGGAGAAACTTTTAGTTTAGTGGAAAGTTCGTTTACAGATACCTTGTTTCCTATGGAGAGAATACGTAATATTTCATCCAGTCTTTTTGTCATTTCTACTCCAATAGTAAGGAAGCTGCCCCCAGCAGGCCTGCGTCAGCACCAATTTCAGAATGTTTTATTTCCATCTCATCTTCCATCATCTCCTGCATAAGGAACTTGAACTGATTTTTTATTCTGGACATATATTTGTCTCCCAGTTGCATCAGTCCACCCCCAAGTACTACAGCATCGGGATCCAGCATTTTATGGATATTAAAAACTGAAGCCCCTATAATATCTGCAGACTCATTCATAATAGAAATGGAAATCTTATCACCTTTATTAACACCTTTTTCAAGAAAATGTCCATCAAATGACGAAATATTATCGAGGGTCAAACCGATTGAGCTTGTCATGCCCGACTCCAGCTTATACTTATAGAGTTCGGGAAGGAAGAGACCTGAGGAATGTGCCATGGCACAACCGTAATTTCCGCATGTGCACAGATATTTCGACTTGTATTCAATGATGCTGTGGCCTATTTCACCGGCAGTACCGTTTTTTCCCCTTAGTAGTTTTCCGTTGAGTACAATCCCTGCACCAACGCCGGTGCTTACTGTCATAAAAACCATCGATTCATAACCCTTTCCTGCTCCGTACATATATTCACCAAGGGCCTGAACATTGGCATCATTGTCAAGGAGAATTTTTACTCCGGGAAAATATGATTCCATTTTTTCTACGAATGGATAGTTTGTGAATGTAACCTTAAAATTGCTGGTTGTGATAATTATACCTTTTCGGTAAAGGATATGTCCCGCCAAGCCAACACCAATTCCGAGTATATCGGTAAGCCTGGCATTATTGTTTTTTAGAAGTGCTTTAATAAGATCAGCTATGACACCTACAATACCATCGGTTGTTTCATTTACATGATCGTGAGTAATCTCTTTTCCAATTAATATTCCCATTTGATCAAACAGGGCGGCAGAAAGTTTCGTGCCGCCGAGATCTACACCACAGATAAGTTTCATTTGCTATCCCTTTACAGACCCGGAAGTAAGACCCCTTACAAAATATTTTCCTGATACAAAATAGATTATAAGTGTAGGAAGAGCAGCCAGTAAGGCTCCGGCAAAATGAACATTATATTCCTTTACACCTGTAGATGAGCTTACCAGGTTATTAAGTGCTACAGTTAATGGCTGGGATGCCGCACCTCCAAAGGAAGCACCAAATAAAAAGTCATTCCATATGTTGGTAGTCTGCCAGATAATGGATACAACAAAAACAGGAGTTGATAAGGGAAGAATTATCCTGTTAAAAATATACATAAAAGTTGCCCCATCAATCTGAGCTGCCTGTATCATCTCTGAGGGTATGGTCTTATATGCATTCCTGAAAAACAGAGTAGTAAATCCTAATCCATATACAGAATGTACAAGTACCAATCCCTGGACTGATCCTGCCAGATGAAGGGTTCCCAGCACCTTGGCTGTAGGAATAAGAACAATCTGAAATGGTATAAAACAGCCAAACAGAATTAAACCAAATAGAATTTCATCTCCTTTAAATCTCCACTTTGCAAGTACGAAACCACTGAATGATCCCATAACAGTAGATATAAGCACAGATGGAATTACCATTTTAATGGAATTAATAAAATATGGTCTTAGACCTATGGGCTGCACGCCTATCTGAGCTGAAGACCATGCAGTTTTCCAATGATCCAGGGATGCCTCTATTGGAAGGGCAAGCATATTTCCACCCCTTATCTCTGATAATGGTTTTAAAGAGTTGACAATCATCAGATATAAGGGAATCAGAAAATATGTTGCAAGAATAAGCATTATCGCAACAATTACAAATTCGAATGCACGGTTCAGTTTTAGTGTTTCTTTAATTGTCATTCTATATCCGCCTTTATCTGGTGTCTTAGATAGGGTATAATTACTATTCCGAAAATTGCCAGCATAAATACAGCTGATGCTGCACCTATACCCATTTGATTTCTTGTAAACGTGTAGGAATACATAAAGGTCGAAGGCAGTTCCGTAGATCTCCCGGGACCGCCACTGGTTAAAGCAACTACCAGATCGTAGGATTTAATTGCCATATGCCCCAAAATTACAAATACCGATAAAAATGCAGCACTTAACTGAGGAATTACTATTTTAGTATACAGTGTAAAAACTGATGCACCATCTACAACTGCAGATTCTATTGTTTCATGAGGGATTGCCCTTAGGCCTGCAAGAAATATTACCATAATATAACCGGATACCTGCCAGATTGCGGCAATGACAATTGTATATATGGCAAACTCAGAATCCTTTATCCACGTAAAGTGAAAAGAGGTAAAACCCCATTGATGCATTATTCTTTCAATACCTATACCCGGATCAAGAAACCATTTCCATGCAGTACCTGTTACTATGAATGATATTGCCATGGGGTAAAGATATATGGGACGAAAAAAAGTTTCTGAGAATTTGTTTAAATCTATGAGTATTGCCATAAATAGACCGAATATTGTACTTAAACCGATATAGAGTACACTGAATATTACCATATTCTTCAGGGCAATGTGCCAATGATCAAGTTTAAAAAGCTTTATATAGTTTGTAAGTCCAACCCAGCCGAAAGAGGGCATCAGTTTTGAATCGGTGAATGAAATGTAGATTGTAAAGATTATAAACGCGTAAACAAAAACCATTGTTAATACAACTGTAGGAAAAAGAACAGTTCTTGCCACCAGATCGTCTTTGGTTATCTTCCATTTTCTAATTGATATCATGAATTCTACTCCATTCAGATGAAATTATACAAAAAGCGGGTCCAGAAGACCCGCCTCTTATTATAACATGTTTAGACAGATGGGGTGAAATCTAATTACACCCCATACCTGTTATTGTGCGTTTGCTACAGCTTGAACCAGTTTTTCAACTGCTTCAGCATCACCATACTGTCCATTAAAATGAGAAGTTACAACATCCATCACAGCATTTTTAACTGCTGCAGGTGCTGCATGACCATGGGCCATTGAACCAAAGAGTGTTCCGTTTTTATTTGCTTCAGCAAGTTCTTTCATACCGGCCTTACCAATAATTGTAAATTCAGCATCAGATACATCAGTTCTTGCGGGTACAGAACCTTTAACTGTATTAAATGCAACCTGAAAAGATGGAGATAAAATTGCACTTGCCAGCATGTTCTGAGCAGCTCTCTTGGATTCATCTACTTTAAACATTACAAACTGGTCAGCATTAAAAGTTACAGTCACCTGTGTTCCGGGAGTTCTGAATGCTACAA
>CBDVAD010000307.1:0-4778 GCA_965371875.1 uncultured bacterium | reverse complement strand
CTCATGGAGCATACTATCATGTTACCTTTCATGATTTGCAGGCATCAAACCATTTGACAATGCTTGGAGTCGATCCTGAAACTCTGATCAGGGAGTTATCTTTTTTAACAAAAAAGCCGTCTAATGAATTCCTGTTAGTTAACAGTGGCAATATTAAACCGCATATCTTTTTACTGGACATGATTAAAGAATTCTGGACTGACGGCCATGTAAGTGTAGATGATCATCTCTTGGATTTTGTCACCCGATATTATAATTCGGGTCAGGAGTTAATTATTAAATGTATGAATGAATACTTTGAATCTGCTATTGAATATGGTCCAAACAGTGATGATAAAGCCGGGGATGAGTATTATCATCACCCAATACGGATGATTATAAAGCATTGGATGACCCATAATCAGAAACCCCTTAAGTCCCTCAAATGGGCTGGCAGAGGAGATACTTTTAGAAAACAAATTATAGAGTTAATGGAAAAGTATTTGAAAGGTTTCGAACGCTGGTCTAAATTATATACTCAATGTGGAGAAATTCTGCTGACACTTGAAAACAGGGATCAGATAATATTCAGAGACAATTTTGTTTTCCAGGTTATTCTGCATCAATCAGGTTGTCAGGGCGCTGCAGCTGTTTGTAAGAGCATTTTAGAATCTAATGAAGGTAAATATATAGATGCTTTTCTCTCGGCTACTGATGCCATCCGGAATTTTCAGATTGGTGTTGATTGGATGAGAAATATTGGACACGATCGATGGAAAAATTTTTATCGTGCGGACTGGCTTACTAATATTAAATGTACTATCTATGTCGTTGACTCATTGCGCAGGTATATCAGAGTATTGGGCGATGGTCCTGATTTCTTTTGGTGGTATAAATCAAAAATTATTCCTAAAGAGGAAAGGAACATCTATCTTGAGAACACTCAACGGGAAGTTTTTTCAGATGATGAAATAGCAGATATGCTATCTGATATTATGTAGTGGGGAATAAGAGTTGTGAGGCAGGATTATTATCATCAGCTTCCAGATCGTTTAATAACTTTCAAATTTCCGATGAGGTTATTTTCTTGTGAAGCATACCTTGAAGCAGAGCTAGCTGCTCTCCCTTTTCTACTATTGCCCTGGATGGTCATGTAGTATTCGCCTATTTGAGAAACTTTCAATAATTCGAGGAATACAAATTGGTGATTTGGTATGAACATAATTGTTTAAGTTTGATTTTTGTTTGGCTGCTATTACAGTAGGAAGCTTCATATTGTAATATTGAAACCAAAAAGTTTCTTATTGGATCACTGTACTTTGGCAATAGTGATCTGACTCTTTCGATATTGTCCTGGAGTCATACTGAGATGCTTCTTAAAAACACGGTGAAAGAAATATACATCCTCAAATCCAATACGATAAGCTATTTCATTACAGTTCAGAGATGTTACTTTAAGAAGAGTTTTGGCAGCTTCGATGCGTAACTTCTGTTGATAGGCTAAAGGGGAGTTGCCAAAAGTTTTTTTAAACGTTCTGAAGAAATGCCCTTTGGATACACCTGCTTTGTTAGCAAGCTCTTCCATTGAAATGAACTCCTGATAACGCTCTTCAATAATACGCTTAATTTTATAAAAGCGATCATCTACTACATTGCCAATGTTAATTTCTGCAAAATACTCAATCAGAAAATCAAAGATATAGAGTAATGTTCGATGGATATAATACTCAGAGCAATCCTGTCCACTGTTGAGATAATCTGTCAGCTGTACAAATTGATTCTGAATTATATGGCCGGTTTCAGTAGGAAGCATATGCTTGTTTTTAAAATTAATTTCAATCCCTGCATACAAAGATAGCAATTCTCCAAATGGAATCTTTAAGCGGTCTTTATTTGAATTCTCATAGGAGAAGGTAATTTCGGAATAAACCACGGTATCTCTTCGGGATACAAAATCGTGGAGCTGTCCTGGATGAATTAAAACACAGGTACCAGGTTCAGCGGGGAAGAATTCTCCTTCTTTGAGGTATCCTCCCCTTCCCTGAGTGTAAAGAACTATATGATAGAAATTATGCATATGCTCGGTGAATTCGCTTTTTATACCAACAGATTGATCCTGATCTATGGCAGTGTGCCAGAATACTGGAGTATATTGCACACCTTCATACTGAATCGAAGCTGCCTGTGGTAAACTGTCTGCATTTTTTATATGTACAAATCTTCTCATCTCAGGTTGGCCCTTAAATTTAGTCAGTCTAATCTTAATCTTGCTGAATCGAGGCTGAGTTTTAAGATGCAAGTACTAATAGGAGCCTTTGGCTCGTACCAGATGGATTAAGTGTGTGGTCAGACTGGTATAATGGCAATGCACAATATACTTAAGTGCATAACTAGTAGACTTTGGGTGTTGCCGGACAGCCTCATTTAGTCATTATTGTACACTAAAAGGTTGTCAATGTACATTTATTTTGCAATAAAATATGCTTATTATCCAATTATCATCATTCTATTATCGAGGTTATAAAATGCATAATTTACAATGGACTTTGCTAACAGACATAATTAATGGAAAGAAAGTAGCTTCCATTCCAACTGGATTTATCATCGACAGTCCATGGCTCCCCGGCTGGGCAGGGATTAAGACACTCGATTATTTTACAAATGACGAACTTTGGTTTGAAGCAAATAAAATGGCCATTGAAAAATTTCCTGAAGTATTATTTTTACCAGGGTTTTGGTCAGAGTTTGGTATGTGTACAGAACCATCATCATTTGGGGCTAAATGTCGATGGCAGGAGAATAGTTTGCCTCATGCTGAACAAATAATTCATCAAATTGAAGACATTGACCGGCTAAGCGTTCCTAACCCGGCTGAGGATGGACTGACACCGTTTGTACTAAACAGGCTAAAACTTAACCGTAAAAAAATAGAAAGCATGGGACATTCAATTCGTTTTGCAGTTGCACGGGGGCCTCTTAATATTGGTTCTTTTCTTATGGGCACGACAGAGTTCCTGATTGCATTGCGAACAGAACCGGAAAAAATTAAAAAGTTGCTTCAAATTATTACTGAATACACAATTAATTGGCTGCAGCTGCAGAAAAAACAGTTTGATAGTATTGATGGAATTTTAATTTTGGATGATATTGTCGGTTTCTGTGGCGAACCGGATTTTCAGGAATTTGCAGCCCCCAGTTTGAAAGAAATTTTTAATTGCCTGGATGTTTCTGTAAAATTCTTCCACAATGATGCTGACGGGAGATCATGTAGTCCCCATCTTTCAGATATTGGCGTTAATCTGTTTAATTTCAGTTTTTTACATTCTCTTGAAGAAGTGAAGCAATGGACAAATAACGAGGTGGTTCTCCTTGGTAATATCCCTCCCAGGGATGTTCTTGCTCTTGGAAACCCGGAGCAAATCCGTCGAAGTGTAATAGAAGCTTCAAAGAATGTGACAGATAGCAGCAGGATCATTTTCTCCTGTGGAGGTGGTATGCCTGACGATGTCTCTACAGAGAGTATTGAGATATTTCAACAGGCAGTCAGGGAGATAAAAATATAATACTTAACTATCAGGTCACGCCTGGAGATGAGGGTTTTAGTGCTTCTGGATCTCTTAGGTTGGGTATTTCTGAGATGACTCGTTTTGGGAAGGGAAGAAGGTTGTAGGCTGTTAGATTTTTTTTCTAACAGCCTAAGTAGCCTCAGCCTTCCTAGCAGTTTACGTGTGTTCCGTCACAGAAAGGCGGATTGGAAGTTTGACCACATGTGCAGATTTTTACCTCAGTATCTTTCTCAATCTCCATTTCGTATGGACCATCTACATCAGTTGCTTCATGTGATCCGTCACAGTAAGGAGGGTTCTTTGTTTTGCCACAGAGGCAGTAGAGCTTTTTCCCAGGCTTTTCGTTAATGATCATTGGTTCTTTTTTATCACTCATATTTCATCTCTCCCTTTTGATTTTACATTTAATATTTAAAGATTATAAATCTGCTTATATTTATTTTCAAGGTACTTTTTGAAGTACTCCGGATTTAATTTTTCACCTGTTATATCTACAGCAAGTTCTTCTGCCGATTTGGAAGCTCCATGTTTATGAATTTTTTCCCGTAACCAATCCAGGATATTTACCAGATTACCATTTACAAGGGAACCCTCTACATCAATCTCTTTTTCCATTACAGAAGAAAACTGGGCACTGTAGAGATTTCCCAGAGCATAGGTTGGAAAATATCCAAAGGCTCCCATTGGCCAGTGAATATCCTGTAATACTCCGTTTGCATCATCTAGAGGAGTAATTCCCAAAAATTCTTTGGTTTTTATGTTCCATGCTTCCGGAAGATCTTTGACAGATATAGAGCCTGATATCAGCTCCTGTTCAAGCTGAAACCTAAGAATGATGTGGAGGTTGTATGTTACTTCATCTGCTTCAACACGGATCAGGGATGATTCGACCTTGTTTATACCTTTATAAAAATCATCCAAACTGGTATCGGCAAGGTTTTCAGGGAAATACTGCTGCAAAACAGGATAGTAGTATTTCCAGAAACTGTATGATCTTCCAATTACATTCTCCCATGTACGGGATTGTGATTCGTGAATTCCAAGAGATGTTCCGCTTGCCAGGAGATTTCCTTTTACATCATCTCCAAAACCCAGTTCATACAATCCATGACCGCATTCATGGATAATTCCGAACAAACCTGTTTTAAAAAAATCTTTTTGATATCTGGTTGTAAGTCTTACATCATCTCTTCCAAGGGTTGTTGTAAAGGGATGAACAGAAACATCCAGGCG
>CBDVAD010000306.1:0-4782 GCA_965371875.1 uncultured bacterium | reverse complement strand
GTGCAAATGCTTGAAGCTAATATGAAAAGAAGCATAACAGCAGTTAAAGAACAGGAAATTGAACAAGGTATTGAACAAGAGAAAAAAGAAGTAGCACTGCGGCTGATGAATTCAGGAGCAGAGTTGGAATTTGTATCAAAAATAACAGGGCTCACAATCAAGGAATTAAACGATTTTAAAGACTAAAAAATCGGATATCTCTGAATAATATATTCTATTCAAGATCAATATTGAGATCACAAAATGTGATCGCAAAGTTTAAATTGTATAAAAACTAACTTTTCCTATCCTTATATATTCAAAAACGCAGGTTGTTTTGTTGTTTCTAAATGACACATCAAATAATTTATTTCTATTGGTCTTCCCCCTACTCTGGACTAATTTTTATCATTATATGCAGATATGTCGCACTGGTGCGACATATCTGCAATGCCAAAATGACACCGCAAAGGATAATTTGAATAAAATCGATGTTCAGGATCATATTACAGTCCGGAGTAAACTTTTTATCGCTTTAATTTTTAAACTGATTGTCGCCGACGCATCTCGCCGGTGGCCAGTGCATCATGGAATAAAACAATATTGTCCAGGCAAACAGGATCTTCTCCAATGTACGTTAAATATTGATCCAATGAGTGCCGATAATTCTCGGAAATATGGGAGTCCTGGGAGATCCGGATTAATGCGGATTGTACCGCACCTGGTCCGGATGTTTCACGCTTGATTCCATAGTGCTTTTTTCCCGTAAAATTTGGCATTTGTTACATAACAGTTGAAATGTAACATTTTTATTATCGGGGAGTAGGGCGGCAAAATAAAGGGGAAACAGCGATATTTAAGCACTGTTAATTCGCTGTTTGAAATTTAACTTTTAACTACTTTCTACCGATCTATTTTTTTTAAAAGAAATTTAGAAAGGGAGAATAAACCGGGAACAAGTCATGATTGACGTCTTTCTTGAACCCGATTAAAAACTATAATACATTATAATATCTCGGTCATAAATTACTCAAACTTTATTAGCTCTTTTGATTTCACAATATTCATCTGTCCTATTTGCTGTTCAGTTGTTATTTATCATGCTACTTATTCAAAACATTTATATGAAAAACGTATCGATATACACAGAGTGAAGTGTCAAAATAAAAGCTGCAATAGAACTCATGCAATCATACCATCCTTCTCTGTTCCCGGATGTTCAATCGGAACCAAAGAGCTCAATATATTTATCAATACCAGAAATTTAGGGAAATCAATTGATGAAGCAGGTCAGTGTTTTGTTGATGCTGGAATGAGTGCCGATTATCCAGAATCTATTCATAAAAAGTTAAAACATTTCCGGTCAAGAATTGAGACCGTTTTTTCTCCGGTAACAGCACTTTGGAAAAATTATTCCTCTCTGATTGTGAGTCTTGCAGGAGAGATAGAACCTGCTTGGAAACTTAATTGCCTATGTGCAGAAAGAGGGTTCAATCCTGTTCTTTTTTCCCGAATAAATATCTTAAGTTTTCCTCAAATTAAAGTAGGATCTGTTAATTCACTTAATCGTACCTCCTGTCACCCTCCATAGAATATTAGATTGAACCTGAATACATACTTCAGGAGGAATTTATATGGATTTTGAAGAAAGAGAAAGACATCGTCAGAAAATTGCCGACTTCAGGTACTCGGTTGTGGGAGAGTTATGCAATCCTTATCTGACTGATGATGAAAGAAAGACTCTAATCAAAGAAAAAACTGAAAGGCTCTACCTTATCCCAGGTTCAAAAAAGACCGGGATCAGTGCAGAAACTATCCGAAATTGGGCGACAAAGTACAAACTTTACGGAAAAGAGGGGTTACTTCCCAAACAGCGAGAGGACAGAGGACGCCCCAGATCTTTTACTGATGAAGAGGCTACCTTAATTGTTGAAAAATTAAGAAAAAATCCCAAGCTGACAGCAACTGCTGTTGTTAAAAAGCTGCAGAAAGACGGGTTGGTAAAAACTCAAATAAAGGGCTCTGCTCTTTCAAGATTTATTCAGGCAAATAATCTGACGAAAAAACAGAGGGTCAAAATCATAGATGATAAAGATCAGAGACGATTTGCTTTTGAAGGGCCTCTTGAATGTGTTCAGGCCGATGCAATGCATGGTTTTCCTGTTCCTAATAGTAAAGGGAGAAAACAAAAAGCTATTTTACTCGCATTTATCGATGATGCAACAAGACGAATCCTCTATGCTCGTTTTGCATTCAGTGAGAAATCTATTCTCTTTGAGGAGGGAATTAGTCATATATTAAAAGCTCATGGCAAAATTGGTCGCCTTTACGTAGATAATGGTTCTACCTTTGTCTCCGGGCAGACAAAAAGGATTCTCGAAACTCTGGCTATTTACCTGATTCACTCAAAACCTTATCGTCCCCAAGGGCGCGGAAAAATAGAGAGGTTCTTTCGAACTGTAAGACAATCATTCTTAAGATTATTGGATGAGAAGGAAATAAAAAACATAGAGCATTTAAATATGCTCTTTTCTACCTGGCTTGAAACTGAGTATCACAGAGAAATTCACTCCTCTTTAGGAATAACTCCTCTGGATGCATGGCTTTCAAAATGTAATACGATCAAGAGGCTTGATCCTACATTAGATATTGATTTCGTATTTCTACATATGATTACCCGGAAGGTCTATAATGATTCTATTGTCTCTGTAAATGGCACCCCATTTGAAGTTCCTCCGGTACTTATTGGTAAAAAAGTCTCTATTTTTTTTAACCCTAATCCGCCCATTACCAGAATCCTGGTTAAATGTGATGGTAAAAATTACGGTGAAGCAAAACCAGTTGATCTGTATGCAAATACTAAAGTTAAAAGAAACGGTGGTTACAAAGGAGAACTTGAAATCGACTCAGAAGAAAATAATTCGGCACAGGCAGGAGGTATCCTATTATGAAACAAAAAGAGATACTTTCCTATTTTAATCTGGAATCTCATCCCTTTGATAAAGAGATTAAAACCGAGGATCTTGTGCAGCTTCCAACAATTGCAGATGCCGGTAATGAACTGGATCTTCTTATTGAAACTAAAGGAATCGGTCTTTTAACAGGTCCTTCCGGCTGTGGAAAATCCTCGTTAATCAGAAAAACAGCAGCCAGTCTGAATCCTGGTCTGCATAAAGCATTTTACATAAGTCATACATCGCTGGGTACGGCGGAATTCTACCAAAGTTTTGCAGCAGCATTGGGACTATCCCCGCAAGGGAGAAGAAGTACTGTTTTCAGGCGGATCAAAGAGTTTATCTTGAGTTCTAATGATCAGAAAAGGATTCATCCTGTCATTTTTATTGATGAAGCTCATTCACTATCAAGTGACACATTGAAAGAAATCCGGATGCTGACGAACTTTGAATATGATTCAAAAAATGCCTGTACTATTGTCCTGTCTGGTCATTCAGAATTACGGCAGAAATTAAGTTTGAATGTATTTACTTCACTCACAAATAGCATTACCTACAGTATTCGTATTTCCGCTCTACCTGCAGAAGAAACGTATAGTTATTTAGAAAACAGAATCAGTTCCAATGTAAGCGGTAATTTCACCCTTCTTGTATCCTGAAAAAATACGATTATACTATAAGCGGTGCTCTTTACCTCTCTACTTTCAATTGTTCCCGGTCTACATTATGCGGCAGAAGAGCCGTATAATCTTCAATCGAATGGCAATACGGTAATTTCCTGAATATATAAAACAGATATTCAAACGGTACCAGTGAATGCATTTTTGCGGATTCAACCAGACTATAAAGAATTGCGGAAGCTTCAGCTCCAGCAGGGCTTCCGGAAAAAAGCCAATTTTTTCTACCGATAACAAAAGGACGAATCGCCCGTTCTGCAATATTGTTAGAAGGGGTCAGGTCAGGATTTTCTACATAGGTAATCAGTTGCTCCCAATTATCAAGAGTATAGGCTATGGCTTTTCCAAACGACAATCCCGGTGGGGTCTGGGGAAAGAGATCTTTGAACATTGCAAACAATTTTTCAAAAATTGGTCCTGCACGGGTTTTCCGTTGCTTTACAAAGCCTTTTATGGAAAAATCTTTTCGCAAATCTTCAAGCTTGAACAGCACTTTCATTAGATCGAGTATTTTCTTTGCTTCAGTATCATTTGATTGCTCGTAATACTTAAAAAACATTCGTCTTGCATGAGCCCAGCAGAGTACATGAGAAATGTTTGCCTTCCTTTCATTTCTCAATTTTCTAATTGCAGTATGATATGCTTCATAATCATCTGTTTGCAGCCAACCTGTATAATCCTTCAGAAACTCATACGGGATAACATGTGACCGACCTGTTTCATATTGAAAAACCACACTTTTATTTTTCTTTTCTCCGCCTGTAAACACCCACATCCAGGAAAGACTTTGATTTTTCCTTCCTGGCTCCTTCAAAACCTGAAGTCTGGTTTCATCTGCATTGATTACCGTACCGGAAAGAATGTTCTGTTTCAGTAGTTCATATAGAGGTCTGCATTTCTGCCCGACTGTGATAATTTGATTACTTAATGTTGCCCGGGGAACAGGAGCTCCGATATGCCCAAGTCTGATGGACTGACGATAAAAAGGAAGAGCAAACACAAACTTTTCTGAAGCACTCCAGGCCAGAAAACTTTCATCAGCAATGCTTCCGGGAATTAGGTGCTTTGTTCCTTCCGCTGTTACAACACCCTTCTCATCTTTTGTTTCCAGACCTTCAGGGTGTGTCAATTACTTTGTGTAAACTTTTTTTCATTTAAAAGATTTTTCCCTC
>CBDVAD010000305.1:0-4799 GCA_965371875.1 uncultured bacterium | reverse complement strand
CTTTCTTCCTCCGGTTCCCTGTCTCCCTTCCTGAACCTGAATAGTTACGAATCTATAATACCAAAGGAGTAGAACATGAGCGTAGAGGGAATTACAAATGTATCACAGTATCTTACTTTCAAACTGGAAAAGGAGGAGTATGCATTGGATGTAGCCGATGTTCGGGAGGTTCTTGAACAGAGACTAAACCACATTACAAAGATACCCCGAACACCCGATTACTTACGGGGCGTTATAAACGTTCGGGGAAGTGTTGTTCCTGTTATCGATATGCGGCTGAAGTTTAATATGAATGAGACAAAGGAGACAATAGATACCTGTATTATAGTAATTGAGGTTTTACTGGAGGGAAGCAGGGATGGGAAAACAACGATACTTGGGGTCCTGGCGGATTCTGTCCAGGAAGTGGTTGATCTGGAACCGGAACAGATAGAACCTGCACCGGAGATAGGGAACCAGCTTAAGACAGAATTTATTAAAGGGATAGGGAAGAAAGATGACAAGTTTATTATCATTCTGAAAATTAACAAAATTCTAACAGCAGAAGAACTGAGTATGGTAAATACAACTGCACACACAGATTCAATCGATAATCAACCTTCAATTGAACATGAGAAAGCTCTCGAGACGATATCTGCAGTATAGCTATAGAGGGGGGGGACAGCAATGAATTTGCACAATAATATTCAACAGATGGATAAGAAATCGGGAGTATATCTGCCTTATTCAAATTTAGCATTGGATTTCATTACAGGCAGACACCGCCCTGGTTTTAAAGGAGCATCTGAAAAAATTGAGGTGCTGCAGTCAAAACTTATTCAGTCTCACAAGATGGAGTCTGTAGGTAAACTTGCAGGAGGTATTGCTCATGATTTTAATAATATTATGACAACAATTATCGGTTTTGCAGACCTCATCGAGATGGAAGGAAAGGTAGATGATACGACAATGGAATATATTTGTGAAATTCAGAAATCCGGCAGAAGAGCAGCCTCCCTTACTCAGCAGCTTCTGGCATTCAGCAGGAGGCAAATACTTAAGCCGGAATTGGTGGATTTGAATGATCTTGTCAGGGATACAGAGAGAATGCTAAGAGTACTTCTCCTTGAAAATACCATGCTGTCCTCAAACCTGTCTGAGGAGCTTGATAAAGTGAAAGTCGATCCGGGGCAGATTGTTCAGGTACTTATGAACCTGGTAATCAATGCCAGAGATGCCATGCCTGATGGCGGACAAATAATAATTGAAACAGAGAATAAATATCTGGATGAGTTCTCCTGCAAATTTCATCCGGAGATAGTCCCTGGGGATTATGTAATGTTGACAGTCAGTGATACAGGATGCGGTATAGCCCCCGAACTATTGGTAAAAGTGTTTGAACCGTTTTTTACCACCAAGGAGGTTGGGAAGGGTACCGGACTGGGGCTTTCAACTGTTTATGGAATAATAAAACAGAGTGGTGGTTACATCTATACATACAGCGAACTGAACTATGGTACAACTTTTAAAATCTATCTGCCTAAAGCTCAGGAAGAAAATTCTAAAGGAAAAGAGAGGGCAAGGGTTCAGATAACCCTGTCCGGCAATGAGCGAATTCTTTTTGTAGAAGATGATAGATCTTTGAGAAAAATAATCAGCAAGATACTAAACCAGCTTGGTTACAAAGTATATCAATCCGGTTCAGGGGAGGAAGCTCTGAAGGTATACGATAAATACAAAGATACCGGAATTGATCTCCTTGTGAGCGATATCATAATGCCGGGAATGAATGGTCGGGAACTGGCTGAAACTATTCTGGAGAGAAATTCTAATATGAAGATACTATATATCTCCGGTTACACCGATGACATCATAGCTACTCATGGAGTACTGGATAAGGGCGTATCATTTCTGGCCAAGCCCTTCTCTATATTTGATATCGCATCTAAAATTCGAAATATTCTGGACGAGTATGATGCATTATAAAGATCAATTTGATTTTAATTAAGAAGGAAAGGCATTATGGTTGTGTATAACGATTCACCAGGTGGTTTTTTACTGGTTGATGATGAATATTCCGTTCTTAGAACCCTTTCAGTACAACTCAACTACTGGGGATTCAAATGGGAAAAGGCAGAAAGCGGCCGGGCAGCCCTGGCAAAAATGTCGGAAACCGATTATGACCTTATTTTTCTAGACATCAATCTGGGGGATATGAGCGGTTTTGAAGTTTTGGAACAGTTTCATAAAAACAATGATCTTACTCCGGTTATTATGATCTCCAGTCTTAATCAGACAGAATATTTGCGCACTGCCCTAAGAAGAGGTGCTTTTGATTATATTGTCAAACCCTGGAGCATAGAAGACCTTAGGGATACAATATCCAAAGCCCTTGAGCGCGGACAGTTTCTTGCGTTAAAACAAAAAAATCATACTAATCTCGAAAAGGAAGTAAGGAACAAATCATTAGAGCTGTCAATGGCCCTGGACCAGATAAATGTGACCTATGATGAAACAATTCTTGCTCTTGGATCTGCCCTTGAAACCAGAGATTCCGAGACCAAAGAACATGGATTAAGGGTTGCCCGTTACTCGCTGATCCTTGCAGAGAGTATGGGTTTCGCCGATTACAGTTTTCTTATAAACCTCCAGCGGGGGGCTTATCTTCATGATATCGGTAAGATTGGTGTTCCCGATAATATCCTCCGGAAAGAAGGCAGTCTGACATACAATGAATGGGAGGTAATGAGAAGACACCCTGTTATAGGGAAATCCATTGTTGGAGGGATACCCTTTCTTCGAAAGACTGTTTCAATTATTTATAATCATCATGAATTTTACGACGGCAGTGGTTACCCCCAGAGATTAAAAGGTGAGAAAATACCAGTAGAAGCGCGGATTTTCTCTGTAGCTGATACCCTTGATGCCCTGACATCCAAACGCTGTTACAGAAATAAAGTGAGTTTCAGGAACGCAAAAGGAATAATTGTCTCTAACGCAGGAAGGCAGTTTTGTCCAAAGGTTGTAGATGCTCTTATGCACCTTACAGAACATGAACTTTGTACCCGGGAAGTATTATATGGGGGATAATATTAAAGCTTTGGACGCTAATCAGATTATTGACCATCTTGGCAATTTAAGTGCAAAAACCGAAGAGATATTTCTTAAACTGGCCAGGTCCCTTCCGGCGCTTTTCCGGGAAATAGAGGGGGGGGTAAATAAAGCAAATCATCTTATTGAAGTCTTTTCAGGGGATAATGTTTCCTGCGATTACAAGGAGCAGGATAAACTGATTACTAACGGTATAGGCAGGGCGGAGAAACTGGTTGAAGATGCTACCGATTTCTTTATTGCCCTCGAGGGTAGGGACAGCAAACTATTTGCTGCCATAAACAGCAGTATCGATTGTCTGGCGGCCCTGGAGAGTCAGTTTACTGATATTAAGGAAGATTCCATTGATATGGAAGTTGTTTCCCTGAATGCAAAAGTTGCAGCAGTAAAAGCAGGGAAACATTCTGCAGGTTTTGCATATATCAGCGATGAACTCCGAAAGCTCTCGGGTATGACTACAAATTCTACGGATATTCTTACAGACCGGGGTGTTGACGTTCTTCAAAACCTGACATCCTTTACCGGGAAAATTGAGAATATACAAAATATCCAGCAATCGTTCAATAATCATTTTAGAGAAAATCTTAAGCATATTTTTAAGAACTATAACGGGAAAGTTGAAGGTTTGATCAAACATCTTACTTCAACAATAACCGAGGCTGAAAGTGTCAAAGGGCCTCTTAACAATATAATGGAGATTATTCAACTGCAGGATATTATCAGACAATCACTTGAACATGCCGAACTGGTACTTGAAGAATCGGATAGAAATACCATTCCTGAGTCTCCCCGGCAGATGCTGGATGAACTTACTTTTATAGAAACGCTCTATCAGTTGTGCAGCGATCTGCTGGGAGATATAGGGGATAAGCTTGCTGATAGTATCAATACTTTTAGTATAAATATAGCTGATTTAAGAGATATTCTTAATAAGGTAGATGAGAATAGTGAATGTGTAAAAAAGCCCCCTGAGCAGCTGTCATATATTGTAGGTGATTCGGTGGAAACACTGGAAGTTCTCCTTGAAAACCTGGAAAAATCGATGCAGGAAAAAAGCAGCATACCTGTCGATGCAGAGCAGATTATTCACACACTTAATCATCTTGAAAATGGTTTTATGGATTCCCTCACAATTGTTTCCCGGTTTTATCCAATTAATATAAACGCAAGGATGGAGACAGCAAAATGGGATATTTTAAATCAGTTTGGTGTGTCGACTGAAGAGATATCATCTGCCACGGATAAAATAAACCGCGATATGGAAACAGCCCTGCAGCTGATAAGAAAAATAAAAAAAGAAATTGAAACCTCAATTACCCTCTATGCAAGAGGAAATGCAGATGAAATAACTGCAGTTAATAACATTACGGGTAGAATAAAGGTGTGTTACGTTGAGCTTACTAAATCCAGCGCGCAACTGTCGAACACTCTTCACTCGTTTTCGGTATATTCGAATTCTTTTTTCACACTCCTTGATAATACAGAACTTGATATTGCTGAACTGAATAAGCTGATTGATCTGATAAACAATATTCGAAAGACTCTGTATGATTCAGGACAGGCTGTTACGATGCAGAAAAACAAAACTCGTTCTGAAATTGGTATGGAAAAATGGGAAGTAAAAAACAGCAAACTGGAAGAAATTATTAACAAATTTACAATATATACACATAAGCAGACAGCAGAAGATATAGAGGGTATTAAGATCA
>CBDVAD010000304.1:0-4808 GCA_965371875.1 uncultured bacterium | reverse complement strand
GAGACTGTCAATAAAAGGATTATTTTTCAGGAATGAAAAAGTACACATAATTGCTGTTTTTCAATGATCAGAGCTGCTTTTGAATGAGTCCATATCAGTATATGTTATTCTTTCTTGACAGCTGTTAAGTTCCTGCTCTATGCTTAATAATCATGAAAAAAATAAATTTTAAAATTTCAACTAAAATAATACTCCTTTTTTTTATGATAATTCTCCTCCATACGATAGTCTCATTAATTTCTCTTTCTTTAATAATCTCAGAAACAAACAATGCTTCCCAGGAAAATCAGATGTTAAAAACACTTGATGGTGTATCAAGTTATCTGGATAAGATTGTCATAGATTTGGAATTAAAGGGTAGGCTTCTTGCTGGGCAGGAGAAAGTGATTGAGTATACAGAATTGGGATTATATAGTCTTTTAAACAGAGAATTGGTACTATACTGGCAGTCTCTAAACATAGATTATATATCTATATATAAGGGTGACTTTTTAAATTTACCTAATTTTACTCTGGATACAGATAGTATTTCCATTATTAAAGACGACATTTTCCGTTTGATAAGTATTGGCGAAGAGATTCCTCAGAATATTTTATTTACTAATAATTTGATTCATGCTCTCGGTGGTAATACATCAAGTTTTATTACAGAAGGAAATAGTTCTGTTATGCTTGTCGTTATATCCCCAATTAAGAGGGACAGGGAAGTAATGGCTACAATAGCAATTGGTATATTATTGGATAAGCACTTTATATCATCTTTAGAGAAATTTTTTAACATCCGGATTGTTTTTACATCTAATGAGATGATAGTCAGTAGTATTAATCCAGGTACTGAAATAATGGATATATTATTTGGAAATACCTTCAAAGTAAAAAATACGGAGAAAATATTTACAGATACAAATTATATTATTGGTCATATTCCTACATCATCAATTGGTTTAAGCGGAGGGTATTTGTACTGCATTTACAATACAGATAAACTTAAAAAACAGATTGGTCAGTATAATTTAATCTCTATTATAATATCTCTTGTTACATTGTTTGCTGCATTGGTAGCAGGTGTTTCGTTTTATAGAAGAACATTCATTTATCCATTTCAATCGCTTATCAATGGAATTAACAAGATTTCTGCAGATAATATTTATCCACCCTTTGAGGAACCTGGTAATGATGAATTCGGAGAAGTAGCAGAGACTTTTAATCGGATGTGCCTCGATCTTCAGGGGGGAAAGAAAGAGATAGAACGACTTTCTTTGTATAATTCGTTAATTCTGGATAATATGAAATCCGGGATATTTACTATAAATTTAAGTGGCGAGATTATAACAGTTAATCCATCGGCTTATAAAATTATCAAAGAGCTCAAAGAGGGAAGAACCGATAGGGTCTCATTATTAGCCCTTCCTGATACCATGCGCGGTCTTGTTAACTCGGTTTTATTAAATAAAAAACATGTAACAGGTGTAGAAGTAAACATCAATACCGGAGGTACAAGCAAAGTAATAGCTCTAAGTACATCTCAATTACGCCCCCAGGGAGGTCTTGAGATAGGTATCATTGTTGTATTTGAAGATATAACAAAAATAAGGAATCTTGAGGATAAACTTGTAATATCATCACGACTTGCAGCTTTGGGTGAAATGGCTGCCGGTGTTGCTCATCAAATAAGGAATCCTCTGGCAGTTATGAAGGTTTCTATGGAGATGCTGCGGGAGGATCTGGCATATCCTGAGGATGATACTGAAGCCGGAGATTTGACTGGATTTATTCTAAATGAAATTGATACACTGGATTCTGTAGTAAATAATTTTCTTGCTTTTGCTAAACCCAACAGAGGTAATAAGAGTCCCGAGAGTGTAGGAGATCTGCTCGATTTTACAATACGCAGTATTCCCATGGAGAAGTATGATTCTGTCCGTTTGATCAGGGAGATAGATTCTGACATTGGATATCATCTTTTTGATAGAAATCTTATAGTACAGGCATTTTCCAATATTATAATTAATGCTTTTCAGTGTTCTGAAAAGGGTGATAGAATAATTGTAAGAGCCTATCGTAAGAATTCGGCACTTTTTATTGAGATAGATGATGAAGGTATTGGGATGAGTGAAGAAATAATAGTAAAAATGTACAATCCTTTTTTTACAACAAAAGAATCAGGAACCGGATTAGGACTTTCCATAGTACATAGAATTATTGAAGAGCATAATGGTTCTATTCATGTTAACTCAAAGCAGGGAAAAGGAACACTCTTCAGACTTATGTTTCAGGAAACAATATGAAAAAGCTGTTAATTGTTGATGATGAAATAAATATGCAGAAAGTCCTGGGTATTCTCTTTCGTAGAGAGAATTATGAGGTTACAACTGCTTCAAATGGAAGGGAGGCTGTTGAAATAATAGATTCGGGAGTTATATTTGATCTTATCCTCAGTGATATAAAAATGCCGGTAATGGATGGGATCGAACTTTTAAAATATTTAAAAAAATCACAAATTAATATTCCCTTAATACTTATTACAGCTTATGGATCAATAACAGAAGCTGTAGATGCCATGAAACAGGGAGCAGTTGATTTTATTACTAAACCATTTAACAAAGAAGATCTTAAAAATATAGTTTATCGTGCTATTCATGGAGAAAAAGAAAAAAACAGTAACCAAAATAAATCTCTTCAGAATGATGAAGGCGTTATTTACTGCAGTGAGAAAATGCAAAAGATTATGGAAACAGTTCGTAAGATAGCTCCCAGTAATTTATCTATTCTTTTAACCGGGGAGAGCGGGACAGGGAAAGGAATTATTGCCCAGGCAATTCATAATTATGCTTTTCCTCCAACTGTTTCACAATCTCCATTTATAAGTATCAATTGTCCTGCATTACCGGATACTCTATTAGAGAGTGAATTGTTTGGATATAAAAAGGGCGCTTTTACAGGAGCGGACAGTGATTTCTCCGGAAAGGTCAGCATGGCAAATGGAGGGACACTTTTTCTTGATGAAATAGGAGATCTTTCTCTTACTGTCCAGTCAAAACTACTAAAACTTCTGGAAGAGGGGGTCTATTCCCCATTGGGCAGTACTAAGGAGTACAAGGCTCATATTAGAATTATAAGCGCTACAAATCAATCTATAACTAAAATGATTAAGGAAAAGAAATTCAGAGAAGATCTGTTTTACCGAATAAACTCAGTAATGCTTGAAATACCTCCTTTGAGAGCCAGAAAAGAAGATATTTCCCCACTTGTCCAGTTTTTTATAAGAAGGTTTTCATCTGAAAATAAAAAGAATGTTGATGAATTTTCAGAAAAAGGACTGGCTTATATTACCGGGCATAATTGGCCGGGAAATATAAGAGAGCTTCGAAATGTTATTCATAGGGCCGTAGTTCTTTCCTCAAACGATGAATTACTGATAGAGGATTTTCCTTCTTTTGAAAAAGATGAAAATAGCAAATATAATTTTTCCATGAATGTGGTTAAGGAAAATGAGAGAGAACTTGTACTTGATGTACTTACTACTAATAACTGGAATATTTCTGCTTCAGCCCGGGAACTTGGTATATCCAGGGGGTCTCTCCGTCATCGTATAAAAAAATATTCCCTCCGGATTGGCTAACATTAGCCGATTGTTAGCCACTATTAGCCATTTCTATCTCTTGTTTTTCTCAGGGAAATCAGTCAGAGCTGTCTGGATCTATTTAAGGGGGAAATCATAATTGGCATGGAAATTGCAAGTTATTGATAAAATCTATCATGGAGGAAAATATGATTAAGAGAATCGGTGTGTTGCTTGTAGTACTTCTTTTATTGATTACATTCAGTTTTATTGGGTGTAAGAAAAAAGCTGAAGTTGCTGCTGTTGAAAAGGTACAAATTACCTTTACAAGTTGGAGAACAGAGGATATTGAAAGGATGAACAGGATTAATTCTGTATTTATGGAAAAATTCCCAAATATTGAAGTTCTGTTTCAGCCAGTCCATGATTCTGAGTATGATGCCCAGATGAGAGCCGGTCTGGAAACCGGGACTGGAGCTGATATTATTTTCCTGCGATCTTATGATACAGGAAGAATAGTTTATGACGGTGGTTCTATTTATGAACTCAATAAAGACCTGCCCAATCTGGAAGGATTTCCTGCAGCAGCAGTTAAAGCATGGTCAACAGAGGATGGCAAGATTTATGCAGTTCCATCAGTAGGTGTTACCCACGGTGTGTACTATCATAAAGATGTCTTTGACAAATATGGACTCAAAGAACCGGAAACATGGGATGAATTTATTGCTGTTGCCCAGAAATTGAAAGACAATGGAGAAGTTGTTTTTGCCCAGGGCGGTCTTGACGACTGGACCCTGTATGAGGTTGTATTCAGCGGTCTTGGTGCAAACTTCTATGGAGGAGAGGAAGCTCGACAGAAATTAATTGCAGGTGATATGAAATTAACTGATAAACCATTTCTGGACGCATTCAAGGCAGTTGACCAGCTTCAGCAGTTTTTCCCAAAAGGTTATGAAGCTCTGGATTATGTAAGTATGCAGACGATGTTTGGCACAAGCCAGGCTGCAATGTTCATGGGCGGGTCCTGGGAACTTGGCATTTTGGAAGATCTTGGTTCAACAGATTTAGGATGGTTTGCACCTCCTGTTGTTAATAAAGGTGATGTACTTCAGTACTGTTTCCATGTTGATGCCGGTATTGCCTTGAACAAGAATTCTAAACATCTGGAAGAGGCTCTTGAATACATCAAATGGGTAAGTTCCCCTGAATATGCTCAGCTTTTAATGAATGAGCTTCCTGGATTCTT
>CBDVAD010000303.1:0-4844 GCA_965371875.1 uncultured bacterium | reverse complement strand
ATTTTTTATAAAGATTTCATAAATCATCATAGATTCATTTGCCAGAACACACAGAGTATGATAGATTTACCCCCATTGGTGTTTTATCGGTCGGTAACCGAAAAAAAATGCATATAACAGAATTGGCATGCCTCCTTCTTGTACGGAACAGGCATGCCTGTTCCGTACAAGAAGGAGGAAATAATGGGACTGAACCTAATTGTCCTTGTAAAACAGGTTCCTGATACACAAAATGTGGGTGGAGATGCTATGAAAGAGGATGGTACTGTCAACAGAGCCGTTCTTCCGGCAATTTTTAACCCTGAGGATCTGCATGCTCTTGAAGCTGCTCTCGTCGTAAAAGATGCAAATCCGGGATCAAAAGTACATGTTATTACTATGGGTCCTCCATCTGCTGTTCAGGTCTTAAAAGATTCATTATATAGAGGTGCGGATTTTGTAGCACTTATATCTGACAGGAAATTTGCCGGTGCAGATACTCTTGCAACTTCTTATGCTCTTAAGTGCGCCATTGAGAAGATTGGAGACTATGATATTGTTTTCTGCGGACGACAGGCTATCGACGGTGATACCGCCCAGGTTGGTCCTCAGACAGCAGAAAAACTCGGAATTAATCAGATTACCAATGTTTCAAATATTGAAAATATAGACATAAAAAAGAAAGAAATAGAGGCCAGAAGATCTATTGAGGGCGGCTACGAGATTATTAAGGCACCTTTTCCAATTCTTCTTACTGTAACCGATGAGGGATACCATCCAAGGCCCCCATCTGTGATTCGTGTAATGACCTATAAAAATGCATCTGCTGAAATGAATGAAGCAGGGTATGATGAGTCTTACATTGATAGTTCTTTAGATCGAATAAGCGATACTGCAATAAATTTATGGGATATCAATGCCATAAATGCAGAGATTGAAAGCTGTGGTCTTGCAGGTTCTCCAACTAAGGTTAAGAAGATAGAGTCCGTTATCCTTAAATCAGAGGATATAAAAATGGTTGAGAATAATGAAGATTCTATATCAGAAATGGTCCATGAACTGATCAGTGACCATACTCTGGGTTAAGGAGGAGATTAAAAGTGAGTTCAAATAACAGTGTAATGGTCTTCATCCAGCAGGATGCAGCTAAAGTTGCAGATGTAAGTATAGAGCTTCTGTCCAAGGCAAGAGATCTTGCAGATCAGCTTAAGGTATCAGTGACTGGAGCCCTGATCGGAAGCGGAATTAAGGGAGAGGCTGAAAAACTTATCAAGTATGGAGTGGATGAAGTTTTTATAATTGAAGATAAAAGGCTGGCTGATTATACACCCATGCCCTATACAAAAATAATGGTAGAAATAATAAAAAAAGTTAAACCACAGATCGTTCTGTACGGTGCTACTACTACAGGCCGTGATATAGGTCCCAGAGTAGCTTCCAACCTAAAGGTTGGTCTTACTGCAGATTGTACAAGCCTGGAGATAGGCGATTACACCAGCAGGGGAGTCGACTACAGTAATATTCTGTACCAGATTCGTCCGGCCTTTGGTGGAAATATTGTTGCAACAATTGTCAGTCCCGAGAAAAAGCCCCAGATGGCCACGGTTCGGGAAGGTGTTATGAAAGTAGGAACACCAGACCCTAAATATAAGGGAAAGGTTACTCCCTTCGAAGTTACTTTTATAGATTCAGATTTCCCTTCTGTAGTTCTTAAAAAGATAAAAGAGGAGAAGCTTGTTGATCTGAAAGGATCCCAGATTATTGTTTCAGGTGGAGTGGGTGTCGGATCCAAAGCTAATTTTGATCTTATCCTCGAACTTGCCCATGTACTGGGAGGTGAAGTTGGTGCTTCCCGGGCGGCTGTAGATGCCGGTTATATTTCCAAAGAGCACCAGGTAGGACAGACAGGTACAACTGTACGGCCGAAACTCTACATAGCCTGTGGAATTTCCGGTTCGATTCAGCATAGAGCGGGAATGGATGAATCTGCAAGAATTATAGCCATCAATACAGATCACGAAGCTCCCATCTTCCAGATAGCTCACTACGGTATTGTAGGTGATCTGAACGACGTTATTCCGAAGTTCATCAAAGCTTTCAAGGCAAAGAATTAGGAGGTACCCATGGAAAACTTTTTACTTGATAACGAAGATATATTATTTCATATGGAGCATATGGACATCGACAGGATTATCACCCAGAAGGAAGATAATTTTAGGGATGCAGAAAAATACTCCTATGCACCAGTTGATATCGCCGATGCCAGGGACTCGTATAAAAAAGTCCTCTCTATCATTGGTGAGCTCAGTGGTGAAAACCTGGCACCCCTTGCAGCAGAGATTGATGAGGAAGGTGTTAAGCTGGTTAATGGTGAAGTCCAGTATGCCAAAGGAACCCGGCAGATGCTGGATATGTTTGCCAAGGCTGATTTAATGGGATTTTCCTATCCCAGGAAATACAAGGGTCTGAACTTTCCCTCTATTATGCTTTCCATAGCTGCAGAGATTGTTTCAAGAGCTGACGGTTCTTTTTTGAACTTTGGACTTAATCAGGATATCGGAGAAACCATCAATAAGTTTGCTTCCGATAAGCAGAAAGCAGAGGTTCTTCCATTACTTGCTACCGGAGAACTTGGATGCTCAATGATCCTTACCGAACCTGATGCAGGTTCCGATTTGCAGGCAGTTAATCTCCGTGCCCACCAGGCTGCAAGTGGTCAGTGGTTTCTTAATGGAGTTAAACGGTTTATCACTAATGGTAATGGCGAGATAGGTTTGGTTTTGGCCAGAAGCGAAGATGGTCAGACAGGGGCAAGAGGGCTTTCCTTCTTTCTCTACAGAAGAGATGAGCATATGGTTATCCGTCGCCTTGAGCATAAGCTTGGTATCCACGGTTCACCTACCTGTGAACTCCAGTTTAACAATGCGCCTGTTACCCTGGTGGGTGAGAGAAAGAGAGGTCTTTCCAAATACACCATGTGGTTAATGAACAGCGCCAGACTTGGTATTTCCGGACAGGCACTTGGTATTGCAGAATCCGCCTACAGAGAGGCAGACAAATATGCAGGCGAAAGAATTCAGTTTGGTAAGCCTGTAAGAGAGTTTCCTCCTGTATTTGAAATGCTGACAGAAATGAAGGTTTCCATAGAAGCTGCCAGAACACTTCTCTATGAAACTGCAAGATTTGTAGATCTTAAAGAAGGTCTCGAAGAGATGCAGGAAAGGTATCCTGAAAGAAAGGCTGAGTTTAAAACTGATCTTAAACGATATTCCCGGCTATCCAATTTGTTTACACCAATTGTAAAGGCATTTAACACAGAGATGGTAAATAAGGTAACTTATGATGCCATCCAGATTCACGGCGGGACCGGTTATATGCAGGAATTTGGTGTTGAACGTCACTATCGTGATGCTAGAATTACAAATATCTACGAAGGAACAACCCAGCTTCAGATCGTTGCCGCTATTGGCGGAGTTACATCCGGAACTGCCATTTCAATAATGGATGAGTATGAGAGCGAGAGTTTTTCTCATGCGGAAGATCTTCACAAACAGCTTCTTAAGGCACGGCACGACTTTGAAAAAACTCTGGTTGGTGTTAAGGATGTTGAAGGCCCCGATTTTGTTACCTATCATTCCAGGCGTCTTGTAGAGATGGCGACGGATATTATTATTGCCTATCTTATGCTTAGGGATGCTGCTCATTCAGAACGTAAAATGAAGGTTGCAGAGGTTTTTATTGAAAAAATGCTGCCCAGGGTAAAAATGAGCGCTACTTTTATTCTCGAGGGAAAGGCATCGCTTCTTGCGAATTATAAAGAGATCATTGATTAAAAAGATATTGGGGTAATTCATAAATTGCCTCTGTTTATTATGGCCCGTGGAGGGGTAGGTTTTAAACCTGCCTCTACACGGGTTTTTTTATCTGTTGGTTAAATTTCATAAGGTGTTCGTATATAAACATCTTTGACCCACTGTTGAAAAAATTCCAGACTGTGTCCGCGCCAGTTGTTTTTCGGATTATTGATATCAAGGTTTAATGGTGGTGCTACATCTGATCTTCCCTTCTCCAGATCACGTTTATACTCATTGATAAGCCTGTCAGTTTCATATTCCGGATGTCCCAGATGCATAATAAAAGATTTATCACTGGTTTCAAAGATCACATATCCAGCTTCATCAGAATGGGCTAAAAGATTAATGTTCCCCTTCTCTCTTTCCGCTTCCAGTACTTTGTCACTAATGCCTGCATGTCGTGATTGGGGGGACATAAAGACATCATCAAGATCACCTGTTATGCGATTATTTCTATCAATATTGTCCAGAGGGTATACTCCGAACAGCTTTTTTTCGAAAAGTATTTTATCAATTCCAATATAATTTGCCAGGGCAAGACCACCCCAGCATATGCCCAGGGTGGATGCTATATGTTCTTTAGCATAATCAAGTATTTCGGATAGTTCATCCCAGAACCAGACATCCTTGAAGGATTTTTCCTCTACAGGAGCTCCGGTAATAACAAGTCCATCAAGGCCTCTCTCTTTGATAGCCTCTTCAAAGGAGATGTAAAGCTCATCCAGATGTTCTTTACTGGTGCTCTTGTAGGGATGGGTTTTAAGTCTTATCCATACTGGTTCAATTTGTATTATTGCCCTGCCTATGGGGAAAAGTATATTGTACTCGTAAGTATTTGCCTCAGGCATAATATTTAGAATGGCTATTCGGAGTGGTCGGAAGTCCTGTTTCTGCGCATTAAATGCTGAGATGCAGTGGACCCGACTTTTTTCCAGAGCCTGTTTCGCATGATAATTTTCGGGTACGATTATTGCCATATTTTTCCTCTTTATCTAATACTTCTTTGCTATT